>JBEKKC010000059.1:0-23390 GCA_050010915.1 Tepidisphaeraceae bacterium
GGCCGGGATGATAGCAATAGCGCGGCAACTCGTGTCCGGCGTCGAGACACGCCTGCAACACCATCTGGCGATCCTTGCACTCGATGAGCTTGCCGTCGACGGTGATCCTGGGCATAGGGTGGCGGATGGTACACGAGAATGAATTGGATTTCATCCAGGCCGGGGAATGGCGGCGGTTCCATTTCAACCCCGAAAGCCCACGGATGGTCATCCGTGGGTTCCGTTAGCCGCTAAATTCCTCGCCGCCCTGTCACGATTCCTCCACCCGCAAACTTCGCCGCGCCGGAATCTCCGCCACCAGGTCATACCCCCGCGACCCCGACACCTTCGCCGTCACCATCTTCCCCGCATGAAGCTCCGGTCCCTCCACGATCGTCACCGAATCAATCTCCGGCGCCTGCCCGCTGGTTCTCCCCTTCCATTGCCCTTTCTTCTCCGAGGCGCGATCGATCAGCACCTCCACGTTTTGCCCGATTCTTCCCCGGGCCTTGGCAAACGCGATCTCCTGCTGCGCCAGCATCAACTCTTCCACCCGCGCCTTTTTCACCGCCTCGGGAATCTGCCCCTCCATCCTTCCCATCGGCGTCCCCGGCTCCGCGCTGAACGCGAATACTCCCATCATGTCAAACCCAAACTCCCGCACGAATTGAACCAGTTCCCGATGCTGCCCATCCGTTTCCCCCGGCGAACCCGCGATGAACGTCGTCCGGATCGTTATCCCCGGCACCCATTTCCTCAGCTTCCCCAGCAACGTCTCAATCTCCCGCCGAGTCACTCTCCGCTTCATTACCTTCAGCATTTCATCGTTGACGTGTTGAAGCGGCACGTCGATGTACGGCGCCATCCGCCCGTTCTGGGCCAGCGCCAGGATCATCTCATCCGTGAAGCACGATGGATACGCGTACATCAGCCGCAGCCAGTGCACGTCCTTCAATTCCTTGTCCAACGTTTTGAGCAGCCCCGCCAACCCCGGCTCATACCCGATATCCTCTCCATAGCTGGTCGTATCCTGTCCGATCAGGTTCAGTTCCACCGCCCCATCCGCCGCCAGTTCGCGAGCCTCCGCCAGAATCTGGTCAATTGGTTTGGATCGCATTGGCCCGCGGATCGACGGGATCGTGCAGAATGCGCACCCCTGGTTGCACCCTTCGCTGACGCGAAGAAACGCGTAATGCCGCAGCGTCAGCCGCAGCCGCGCCCGGTCATCCTCGAACGTGTAGCCGGCAGGCTTGCCCGCCATATTATCTCCCAGCCGCCGCGACAGATCGTGATACTTCCCCAAAAAATGTCCATTCCCCCCGGCGCTTCCGCTTCCCCGCACCGCCTCGACGATGTGGTCCCGGTCGAACACGCCCACCAGCCGGTCGATCCCCGGCGCCTCGGCCAGCAATCGCGTCTTATGCCGCTGCACCAGACATCCCGCCACCACCACGCGCCGGCATTTCCCCTTCTCCTTCAGCCGGATCGCTCGATGAATCTCCCCCATCGATTCCACTTTCGACGCTTCCAGAAACCCGCAGGTGTTGATGACGATCGCATCCGCCTTCTCCGCATCCGCAGTTACCACCAACCCGTCGCTGGCCAATAATCCCAGCATCCGTTCGCTGTCCACGAGGTTTTTGGGACAACCGAGGCTCACCAACGCAATGGATTGAATTTCATCTGCCATAACTGCTGCCGCGTACCATACCGTCCCCGGGTTAAGTTACGCCAGAGTAATCGCCCAGCCGGTTGCGGTGTTAATATCGCCTAACTTCAACGTCTATAAGGACATGGGGAAATTGAGGTTAAGTGAATAAAAAACATGAACTTGCATGCAAAGTTGAAACCACTCACTTATCCTGATAAACTCATTTTTATGGCGGTGCGCGAGAAACTTCGTCGACACTCTCGAGTTAGCAAGCCCGGTGCCGGTCGGGCAGCCCGCCCCTCCCTCGCGCATCGCAAGCCCGTCATGATCGATCTCAAGAAGGGTCGCCTTCATGCCCCGGCGCGTAAATCTGGAAAGCATATCGTCAGCCTCAGCAAGTCTTTACGATTTCTTTCCACCCTCAGCGATTTCGAACGCCTTCGCATCGTCCGCTATAACTCGGAGAATTTCAACCTCGAGCGTATGCGGACCCTGCTTAAGAGGCTGGGCAATCCCCAGGATCGTTTTCGATCCGTGCACGTTGCCGGAACTAAAGGTAAGGGCAGCACTTGCGCCATGATCGCTGCCATGCTCCAGGCCAACGGATACAAGGTCGGCCTCTACACCAGCCCCCACCTCATCGACGTGCGCGAGCGGATCGTCATCAACGGTGAAATGATCCCCCAGGCCAACTTCGCCCGCCTGGTTCACCTCATGGAGCCCATGGTCGCTCGCATCAAGCCGACCCCAACCTACTTCGACGTCCTCACCGCCGTTGCCTTCAAATACTTCGCCGACAACAAGATCGACATCGGCGTCATCGAAACCGGCCTCGGTGGTCGCCTCGACAGCACCAACGTCATCCGACCCGAAGTCACCGCCATCACCAGCATCAGCCACGACCACAACGCCCAGCTTGGCCCGACCCTCTCGCACATTGCCACCGAAAAAGCCGGCATCTTCAAGCACGGCATCCCCGCGGTCAGCGTCGTTCAGGACCCCGAGGCCGAGGCCGCTCTCAAAAAAATCGCCGATAAGGTCGGCGCTCCCCTCGATTTCACCGGCCAGACCATCGAATTCAGCTATCGCTTCGAGTCCAGCCGCATGCTCGGGCCCCACAACCGCGTCTGCCTCACCACCCCCAACAGCAAGTTCGAGCACCTGGCCGTTCCCCTCATCGGCGAGCATCAGGCCATCAACTGCGGGCTGGCACTGGCGGTTATCGACCGTCTCAAATCCCGCGGCATCGCCATCAACGACGCCCGCGCCTTGGACGGACTTTCCAAGGTCTCCGTCGCCGGCCGAATGGAAATGGTCTGCCAAACCCCTCGCGTCATCGTCGACGGCGCCCACAACGCCGCCAGCCTCGACGCCGCCATGAAAGCCATCGGTCAGCACATCCCCTATGACTCCATGGTCGTCATCTTCGGTTGTTGTGGCGACAAAGACGTGCCCGGAATGCTCGACCGCATCACCAGCGGCGCCGACAAGGTCATCTTCACCCACATCAACAACGTCCGCTCCGCCAACCCTCACGAACTGGCCGCCCGATACGTCGAACTCTACGGCAAAATGGCCCAGGTCGCCGACAGCCTGGAAGACGCTCTCGACATCGCCTACCGCGCCGTCACCAAGGAAGACATCATCTGCATCACCGGCAGCTTCTACCTCGTCGGCCAAGCCAAGAAACTTTTCGCCGCCAGAGCCGCCGCCGCTCAACAATCTCAATTCCCGCGCAATTAACTCAGCGGCAACTTCCTCGCCATGGCCAGATAATTCTCGTAATTCCCGCGAATCTCGCGCATCGAATCCCCACCGAATTTTTCCAGCATTGCCCGCGCGATCTCGAACGCCACCACGTTCTCCATGATGACCGATGCCGCCCCGATCGCCGAAATGTCCGAGCGTTCCCATCCCGCTTCCGACGGCTGCTTGGTGTTCAAATCCACGCTCATCAGCGGCTTGCCCAGCGTGCTGATCGGCTTCATCGCCCCGCGCACCACCACCGGCTTGCCGTTGGTCATCCCGCCCTCCAGCCCGCCCGCGTTGTTGCTCCCGCGCACGAATCCCAACGCCGGCGTCCCGGTTTTTCCGGGATCGAATCCGATCTCATCGTGGACCTTCGATCCCGGCCGCCGCGCCGCCTCGAACCCCAACCCGAACTCCACCCCCTTGAAAGCCTGGATGCTGGCCACCGCCGCCGCGATCCGGCCGTCCAATCGTCCGTCCCACGTCATGCAGCTTCCCAGCCCGATCGGGCATCCGAAAACGTGCGCTTCCACGATCCCGCCCGCCGTGTCCTTGGCCATCTTTTGGTCGTTGATGAATTGCCGCATCTTCTCATCGGATGACGGATCGGGACAATAAAGCTCCGACGCATCCCGCTTCTTCAGCATCTCCCGCCAATTCTCTTCCGTGACCGTGAACTTCCCCTCCGCCGTTCCCACCGCCCGCACGAACCCGAAAACCTCGATGCCAAACTCCCGCAGAAAGCATCGCCCCAGCGCCCCGGCCGCCACGCGCGCCGCCGTCTCCCGCGCGCTGGCCCGCTCCAGCGTCAACCGGCAATCCGTCGTCAACCATTTCACCGATCCCGCCAAATCCGCATGTCCCGGCCTCGGCCGATGCAGCGCCGGCGTCGCCGCCAAATCGTCCAATCGCGAGTCCTTGTTAACAATCTCGATTGCGATCGGCGACCCAATGGTCTTTCCCAGCCTCACCCCGCTGAGGAATTGGGCATGATCCGTCTCGATTTTCTGCCGTCCCCCGCGTCCATATCCCCCTTGCCTTCGCCGCAGTTCCCCATCGATGAACGCCTGATCCACCGCCACGCCTTCCGGTAACCCCTCCACCAGCGCGATCAGCGCCTTGCCGTGCGATTCACCCGCCGTCCTGTATGACAATTGGCCCATGGCAGTTGATGGTATCAGACGCACGCCTCACAACAATAGACCGCTAAATTCAATGGAAAAGAGAAATCGCCTCGGATGAAGACTGTAAACCGGCTCACCCAACAGCATCTATCCGGTGAACTAAATTACCGGTAACCGCCTCACCAACGTCTGGTAATCATCGCTCCCTGCATCCACGCCGTCCGCAATTCAATGAAAATGCGAAGCGCCTCATGTCAAGACGCAATACTCCCGATCCTGTCTTCGTCATAACCCGCAGGGTCAGCAAAAGAGGAATAGGTGGCGGCCATGTACTTGCAATTCAACAAGACGCGCCTCATCTGTACGGTCCTCCTGACATTGTTGGTGGCCGTTCGGACTTCGCCGGCCCAGACCTCGCCGGCAACACGCCCCACGACGACCCCCGCCGCCTCCAAACCCTCCACCCGGCCGACAACTCGTCCGCATCCCGTATCCAATAACGCCGATTTGACCAATCTCAGTCTGGAAGACCTGATGAACGTCCCGGTGATCAGCGTCAGCAAGACCAAACAGCGCCTCGGCGATTCGGCCGCGGCCGTCACCGTCATCACCCAGGAAGACATCCAGCGCAGCGGGCTCCGCGATATCCCCGAAATCCTTCGCCTCTCCCCCGGATTGTTCGTCCAGCGGGGCAATCAATTCACCGGCTGGAGCATTTCCGCACGCGGGTTCGGCGCCCTCTTCTCGGACAAACTGCTGGTCATGGTCGATGGCAGAACCGTCTATACGCCCCTCTTTTCCGGCGTTTACTGGAACACCGTCGATTACCCCATCGACGATCTCGACCGCATTGAAGTCATCCGCGGCCCAGGCGCAACCCTCTATGGCGCTAACGCCATGAACGGCGTCATCAACATCACCACCAAGTCCGCGGATGAAACTCAAGGCCTCATAGTCGATTCCCGCGCTGGAACCGACGAGAGCGACGCGTCCGTACGCTACGGCGGCCAGATCGACGACGACACCTACTATCGCGTCTATGCCAAAGGCCGCAGTTACGACGATCTACACGAATCCCCCACTCCCGTCGGCGACGACAACCAATGGCAGGACGCAAGCTCCGGTTTCCGTATCGACCGAAACTCCTCCGATCAGGATAAGCTCACCCTCCAAGGCGATATGTTCGACCAAAGCGCGTCCGATCAATTGGTCACCGGGCACGTCATCTCCAACTATTTGCACGATTATCGCAGCGGCGAAAACCTCCTCACTCGATGGACCCACGTCATTTCCGACACCTCGGATTACGCCCTTCAGGCTTACTTCGACCGTATCGACTTCCGCGACGCCTACTCCACCTTCAGGGGAGATACCTTCGACGTCGATTTTCAGAATCGCTTTGAACTGATGCCCAGTCACGAGCTGATGTACGGCCTCGGCGGGCGCGCCATCATCGAAAACGTGGGCACGACGGCGCTCACCCAGCCCGTCGTCAACCCGGATTCTGACACCACCTATCTTTTCAGCGCCTTCGTGCAGGACACTATGACCGTCGTGCCCGATCGCCTCCATCTGATCGCCGGCTCCAAGTTCGAGCAGAATTCCTACACCGGTTTCGACGTCCAACCCAGCGCCCGCTTGCTTTGGACGCCGACCCAGCAAACTTCCTTCTGGGGCGCGATTTCTCGCGCGGTCCGCACCCCCAGTGAAATTGAATGGGACGAATCGGCTGACATTGTTGTGCCGACCACTCCCGGACACTACGCACAGGTCGTCAAGACCACCGACAAGCCCCAAAACGAACAGCTTCTCGCCTATGAAATCGGTTTCCGCCAGCAGGTCACCAAGCGGTTCTCCGTCGACGTCACCGGATTTGCCAACAACTATACCGGCCTGATCGCACTGCTAAGCACGGGCACCACGATCAATCCCGCGCTGCACCCGCCCGTTCTCATCAACAGCACCTACGACAACGATCAAAGCGCCAGAACCTACGGCACCGAGCTTTCCTTGAACTGGCAGGTCCTCGACATCTGGCGCTTGCAAGGCTCCTATAGCTACCTGTTTGCCAACGTCCACGACTACTACCCCGGCATCACCCCCGACGCCTCCGCGCAGGACCAATCCTATCCCCGCAACCAGTTCCAGCTCCACTCTTATCTCGACGTCACCCAAACCCTCCAACTCAATGGCGGCATCTATTACGTCGATGCGATCGGCAACGGGAACGTGCTCGGGGCTGTCGGCGCCCCGCCCGGCGCCTATATTCGCGGCGACCTGGGAATCACCTGGCATCCCCGCCCCAACCTGGAAGTCTCCGCCGGAATTCAAAACGCCTTCGAACCGCATCACCTCGAAGCCTCCTTCAACGCCACCGCCTCCGCCGATGTTGATCGCGCCTATTACGCCCAGGTCGCTTGGCGGTATTGATTAGCCCCGCCCCCCTCCATAGGCGCTCCGCTCCGCCGGGTTCTTCCCGCATTCAACAATCTTCACATCTTTTTCCGCCTCCATCCAAAACCGCGTCCAAACCCTTCATCTCCCCGCTATAGAAGAGGGACCCTCATTTTCGCCCAAACCCACCCCTGTAGCTTTCCAACGACCAATGACAAATGACGAATGACCAATGACAACTGACCAACGCCCTGTTAATCTTCCACAAACCAATAAAGGAGACTCCCATGCCCCGTCTGAAATCCCTGGAAAAATCCCAAGCTGGTCCCAAATCTCAAACTTTGATGGCCGATCTGGAAGCCAAAAAAATGCTGCTGAACATATTCCGCGGCATGGCCAACAGCCCGGCCGTGCTTGACGCGTATCTGAAATTCAGCGGCGCGTTGCAACAGGGCAAGCTCGACGCCAAAACCCGCCATGCCATTGCACTGGCCGTTGCCCAATTCAACCGTTGCGGCTATTGCCTGGCCGCGCACACCATGCTGGGAAAAGGCGCCGGTCTGGACGATGCGGCCATTCGCGATGCCCGCCTTGGCAAGTCGGTGGACCGAAAAATCAATGCGGCCGTATCGCTGGCGTTTCAGGTGCTCGCCGGCCGCGGCAACGTTTCCGACACCGACGCCAGCGTCGCCCGGTCCGCCGGACTCGACGATGGCGACATCGCCGAAGTCATCGCCAACGTCGCTCTAAATCTCTTCACCAATTATTTCAACAATTTCAATCAATCCGAGGTTGACCTGCCCAAAGTGCCGGTGAATATCGCCTGAAATTGCGCGAAATCTCGCTTTCATAGTATCTTAAGGATTGTGCCGCCCCGCAATTTTTTTTTGCTATCGCGTTGAATGCGGTGGACGATCATGGTCAATTTGGCTAACCTTAATGTAACCAACGGGTCGCTCCGGGTACGCTCTCGGCTTGCATTGCTGACTTGTGCCGCCGTATTTTCGCCCGAATCCGGTCGCTTTTGACTCGCCCAATGACACGATCCTTCGACACCATTCCGGATGAGACCGATCGTTCGGCCGATCCGCCCAAGCCTTCGGTTCCGGTGATGTCCGTCTGCCCGTTTTGCGGCGCCATCGCCGAAAAAAATGACGGGCCTTGCCCGCGATGCAAGATGGAAAACAGCGCGGTCACGCGCCAAGCCACCCGCGCTCGCATCGGGCCGTGGTACGCCATGCAGTCGCGCAACCCCTCGGCGCCGGGGATGAAATTCAACACGCTTCTGGCCTTGATCCGCAAGGGGCAGATCACGCCCCGATCCGTCATTCGCGGGCCGACCACCTTTCAGCTCTGGCGATTCGCCGCACGCGTGAAGGGCATCAGCCGGGAGTTTGGCCTGTGCTATTCCTGCGGCGCCGAGCTTCAGCGCACCAGCACGTTCTGCCCGCGCTGCTCTCGTTCGCAGGAGCTTCCACCCAATCCCGACGTGCTGCTGGAAACCGATTCCCAGCCGGGCAAGACCGTCTATCGCGAGGTCGACCCGCGCCCGGCCGCCCCCGGCGATGTCGCGCCGGAATCCCAACAGCCTGCCGTTGCCCAGCCGGCCGACTCCGAGCCGATTCGCCCAACCCGCACGCCGACCCAGATCCCTTCCGCCGCCGAAACCATGGCCGAACTCGCACAAATCCCCTCGCCTCACGATGCTCCGGCCGAGCTTCAAACCCGGCCCCGGCAGAGGCCTCAGGAGGGCGTCCTCACGCCCCGCGAACTCGCCGCCGCTTTCAGTCTTCAATACGATCCCAACATGGACATCCCCGGCGCGCAGCGGGGCCGCGGCCGCGGAAAAGGTCTTCTCGCCGCCGCCGTCATTCTTCTTGCCCTCGGCGCCGCCGTTTCCACCTTCTATTTCGTTCCTTCGCTGCGGCAAAGCTTCATCGCCTGGCTTCAGGGTTCCTCCCCCGCCCCCGCAGGCGCCACCGGCTCTTCCCTCAGCCAGTCAACGCAACAAAAACCTTTGCCCGATCCGACGCCGGATTGGATGACGACCGTCCCCAACAATCCTCCCCCGATCACCACGCCGTCCAAACCACTGGCATCCGGGTCGTCGGTTGCATCTAACGACGTGGCCCCAAATAACTCGCCCGCCCCGCAACCCAAGCCCGCGCCCCCGGCGAACATCGTCCCCGTCCCCTCTCCGTCCAACGATACCCCCGCCGCTTCGACCCCTCCGGTCGATCCCCAGACCTCCGCCGCCGCCGAGGCTACCGAAAAGCTCCGTGCCTCCGCCGGCGGCGACCTCGACACCCTTGCCATGCAGCTTCGCAGCAACGGCCTCGACGCCCAGCACCGCCAGGATTACATCGCCGCGCAGTATTACTATCAGCAGGTGGAAAAGCTTCCCCGCGATCACTGGCCCGGCGACATCGATCATCTCCTCAAAGACGTCCAACGGCATCTTTCCGCCGCCCACTAGATTTACTTCAACGTTGAACCGGTGCCCCCAACCCACCTCGGCCACAACGCCCCGATCAAAATCGCTCCGACAGGCGCAACGTGCATCATCAGTCGATCCGTCGATACCGCCAGCAACTCCTCCAGCTTCCAGTTCGTCACCATCAGCGGCGGAACGTACGCCAGCAGGTGCAATATCAGAAGTATCCCAATCGTGGCGATCGCGCGGTCCTTGAATCGCCGCCGCTCCGCCGCCGCCAGTCCCAAGACGATCACCCACAGCAGCCCCCAATCCTGCCAGTCGATCAGTTCTCGGCCCATTCCCGTCAAAATCGTGCCCAATCTCCCCAGGTTCGACAGAATCTCGTGCGGATTCAATCTTCCCCCATAGTCTTCATCCGTGCGCGGCAATCCCCAGGTGTAAACGATCCACGGCAAATAGATCGCGGCGACGATTGCCGCCAGCATTCCCGCCGCCGCCAGCGATTTTCCCCGTTTCCCCCGCGGTCCCATCGCCGCCATCACCACCGCGTTGATCGCCGCCAGCGCCAGCCCCTCGTTCTTGGTCCACGCCATCCACGCGCTGAATATCGCCGCCAAAATTGCGTATCCCCAATCTCCCGTCTCCTGCCATCGCAGGAGGCACAGGATGCTGCACGCATAAAACGCCGTGATCGCCGTCTCGGCCGTCCCGCTGCCGCCGTACCGGCAGAACGGCTCCAGGCACGCCAGCAGCGCCGTCGCCGTCAGCGCCGCCGTTTTTCCGTTGATCCGCCGCACCGCGCAATACGCCGCCCCCAACATTCCCGGATACCACAGCAGCGAAATCGTCTTGCCCAGATCGTCCAGCCGACCGTTCATCGCGTGCATCCCCGCGCTGACCATCGGCGCCAACACCGGATACCGCAGATGGCTGTAGCTCAGGGCGACATCCGAAAAATATCCCGGGCGCGGATGCATCGGTAACGTCGCCAGCACCTCCGCCTTCAGTTGCCAGATCGCAAACGCATCCCATTCGATCACCGGATAAATCAGCGCGTCGATCCCCACCACCAGCACTCCGTACCCGATCGCGAGGAAACAAGCGGTCAACCACCACTTCGGCGTGTCCGTGTGCGGCTCATTCCATCTCGCCGCTACGGGGCGCAATCGCCACACGGCGATTCCCGCCGCTCCCCACGCCGCCCCGATCGCCAGGATTTCCCCCCGCGCCGGCCGCTCGCCCAGCATCGACAGAAAAATCAGCAAAATCCCCATGATCCCCGGCCCCATGCAGGCGCTCAGCGCCGCGATCTCCAGCCGCTCGGGAGGCGAAGCCTTCCCGGTCGCGCCTCGCGCCAATCCCGCCGCCAACGGATATCCCACCACGATCAGGATGCAAAGATAGATCGCGCACCACATACCGTTGTCCCAGCCGCGGCCGCGTGCCACGCGCTTCTATTTCCCCAGCCAGCGCACATCCCTCACCACCGGCACGTCGTGCTTCGGATCCATCACAATCGACATCACCGAATACACCCCCTGATCCAGCAACCATTGATCGCTGGGCAACGAATTGTTCTTCAGCAGGTCCTGCCCCCTGTTGAGCGTCGCCGATGGACCGGACACCAGCACCCGTTGCGGATACAAAAAATACACCGCTCGGAAATAAACGTTCTGCGCGTATCCCGCCCTCGATTCCGGGAAATCGTCGAATTTCAGGAAGATTCCCCGCCCCGGCGCCGTCGCCTGCTCCAGCCAACCATCCCACAACGCATACGGATCGCTGAGCTTCGACAGCGCCTGCTTCACGAACAGCCGATTCACGTCAATCCCGATGCACAACCCCATCGACGTCAGGACCACGATCCTCAACGACCACTTCAGAGTTTCCTGCGATTTGCCGGTCAATTGCGCAAAATTGTATTTCCCCGCATCCCTTCGTCAAACCGGGCGAGTATTCCGCTACGACGTCGGCGGCTTTTGGGGCCATTCCTCCGCATCCCGCAGCTTCTCGATTTCTTCCCGATCGAAAAACTTCCCCCGATCCATTCCCATGCAAGTTCGCGACGCCCGCGCCCACGCCTTTGGGCTCATCAGGTTTCCCTCCCAGAACGGCCAGGTCCGGCATTGCAGCGGCCTGGCCTCATACACCGTGCAAATCCGCTTCGGATGCACCACGCTCTCATCGCCAGGCGAAGCCGCCAATTCCTTCATGAACACGCAATCATATCCCCCATGGCGCGGGTTCCTGATTTCCTTCAGCGCCAGCCTCCCACCCACTTGCCGGCAATACGTCTCGATCAATTCCTCCCGCGATATCCCAAGGATTTCCATCATCTTGGCGATCTCCCGCTGCCTGACCCACACGTATCCCGGAGCGCCGCTACAGCAGTTTCCGCACTGCTTGCACGTAAACCGCAGCCCCTCCGTAAACCACGGCGCGGTCGCCACGCTCGATTCCAAAACCTTCAGCTTCATGATGTGATTGGAGTATACCGAAGGAAAGGCGAATGGCTAATGGCCAACGACAATCTTCAACCCAACAAATACCATGCCGCCGCCACGATCATCGCCTGGACCGCGACGAACACCGTCAGCCCTGCCGCGATTCGCTTCATCAGTCGCGGCCGCCGCACTTCGTCGGGTTTCAGGCCCACCCCCATTTGATTTTGAACCGCCGCGATGATGAGGTTTGCCTCGAATCGGCTGATCCCCAGCTTCGCCGCCGTTCGAACCAGCGTTTCACGCCGGCTCCACGGCAACACCGTCCCCACCAGTTGCCCCGGCACCAGGTCCGCAAAATCCATCGCCGCCGAACCCCGCGATCCCAATACCGCTGAATGCGACCAATCGCCGCGCCGCATCCCGACTTCAACCGGCTCAATCCGCATCACCCCCCAGCCTACTCCCATCGCCGTCGCGGGCCGAAAATTGCACCCGCTTTCGACACCCCACGCCGCATTGCCCGCTTCTGTCTATGGCGAAGTTTCCGGCTGTGACGGTAAACTGCCGCGCACATTTGGCAATCCCCATGAAATGGCTCAAACGCCTGCTCTACCTGGTCGCCTTCGTCCTCCTGGCCATCATCGCCTTCGCTCTGGTCGGCATCTATCTCTATCGGGGCACCCCAAGCTGGTATCGCCCGCGCATCGCCACGACTCAGCAGATCAAGGATGCCGCCAACAGCGCCGACCAGAAACTGCTCGATCTTTTCAGTTGGGCCGCCAGCGCCCAGGCCCGGCAAATTCGCCGAATCCATGGAATCTCCAACACTGACGATGCCCCCGTCGGCCCCAAAACCGTCACCTTCACCGAGGATGAGGTCAACTCGTTCATCGCCGCCTGGAAAACCCCCGACAAAAGCCAGCTTGATCAGCGTATTTCCCGCTATTTCACCGATGGCCGCGTCGTTTTCGATACCGACGCCGTGATCCTCGCCGGGCATTCCCCCGTATTCGGCGTCCTGGCCAGCGCCCAATTCGATCCCGCCATCGACGCCCAGGGCAATCTGAACGTCACGCTCGATTCCATTCTCGCCGGCCGGCTTCCCATCCCCCAAGCCGCCCTCGCCGGGCAACTCCGGAGATTGCAGTTCCTGCTCCAGCAGCAGTTGGATCTCCAACGGCCCACCGTCTCCATCGATCCCGCTCTGACCGCCAACGCCTCTGCCCTGGCCGCCTCCTGGCTGCGCCTGTTATTATCGGCCCTGAACGATCAGCCCGCCGATCCCATCCTCATCATCCCCTTCAACATGGCCAACCTCCATCACGGCCTGCCCGTAAAACTCTCGGCCATCCACATCGCTCCCGGCCAGATTACCCTGACCCTGACTCCGCTCTCCTCCGATGATCGTCCACCGCTGCTCCAACGCCTCCGACAACCCTGGCCCTGAGCGCTAAACGAGACTGGATGGCTCGCCAATCCCATTCTATACTCCTACTCGAACAAACCATGAAGTGCCCTGGAGGCCGGCGCGCGGCGCCGGCTCAAATTCAACCGACCAAGGAGATGTTGTAATGGCAACGACGCGAGCAACGGCAAAAACATCCGGACTGGCGCCCGACGATTTGATCGTCATCACCGGCGCCGGCGGGTTCATCGCCGGCGCCCTGGCGAGATATTTCACCGCTCAGGGTTTTACCAATATCCGCGCAGTGGACCGCAAACCCTTGCCGGAGTGGTACCAGATTATCCCCGGCGTGGAATCCCTGTGCCTGGACGTCAGCGAGTATTCCAACTGTCAGAAGGCCTGCCAAGGCGCCGTGGAAGTCTACAATCTTGCCGCCGATATGGGCGGCATGGGGTTTATCGAGCGCTTCCGCATCCAGTGTCTGCGCAGCATTCTCATCAACACCAACATGATTGAGGCCGCCTGGCGCGCGGGGGCGCAGCGGTATTTCTTCTCCTCCTCCGCCTGCGCCTACAACACCGACTTGCAAAAAGACCCCAATTGCAAGGCGCTGAAGGAATCCGATGCCTATCCCGCGATGGCTGAGCGCGGTTACGGTTGGGAGAAGCTCATGTCTGAAATGTTCTGCCAGGAATATACCGCCGAACGCGGATTGAAGACCGCCATCGCCCGGTTCCACAACGTCTATGGACCTTTGGGCACCTGGGACGGTGGCCGGGAAAAGGCGCCCGCCGCCATTTGCCGCAAGGTCATCGAAGCCAAGGATACCGGCAAACACGACATCACCATCTGGGGCGATGGTAAGCAGACCCGCAGCTTCATGTACATCGATGATTGCACCTTGGGCATCGACATGATCATGCACTGCCAGGAGTTGAACGCCGTGCCCATCAATCTCGGATCCAGCGAAATGGTGTCGATCAACGAGCTGGTCAGCCTCGCCGAAGAAATCGGCGGCGTGAAGCTCAAACGCGCCTACGACCTGCATGCCCCCAAGGGAGTAAACGGCCGAAACAGCGACAACACGATGATTCAGCGCATCCTCGGTTGGCAGCCCAATACTCCGTTGAAGAAGGGTCTGGCCAAGACCTACGGCTGGATCGCTGAACAGTACGCCGACCGCAAAGCCGGAAAACGGACGGTCGAGGACAAATACTGAACCAGGTTTCGGGCTTCGGGGTTTTTCCCGGAAGGGACTCGCCATGACTGGTACGTCTCCCGACATCGCCGACGTGATCGGCCGAATTCCCTACCGCTTGGCCCTGGCGGGGGGATGGATCGATCAGCCGTTTATTTCCCGGCTCAATCCGTCTCCCACCGGGTCCATGGTCGTGGTCGGGGTTGAACCCAATTTTCGATTCATGGAGCGAGCCGGTATGGCGACCGGCACCCGCCGCGCCGCCCTGAAACTTTGGAAGGACGGCCTTCCGCCCGGTGAACCCACTCAGTTGGTCAAAGCGCTCTATGCCTTTGAAAACCAGCATCAGGCGGACCCCTCCGGGTCGCAGGACATGATCGGGCTGATTTATCCGGGTGTCAGCCGATTGGACTACGACCCTTCCTACGAAGGCGGTGTGTTTCCCAGGCACATCGAATCTTGCAACGATCCATTGGTTGCGCGCTGGTTGGAAAGCGTCATCCACCTGTTGCCGGTCGAACCTCGGCCCATGGATTACTCACCCTTGGGTGTGAAGAATCTCGATCCCGTGTGGGTGGGTAAGCTCGGTCAAAGCGGTCGGGATTGCTACCAGGCCATCCTTGCCATGAATCTGGATGCGCTGGGCGCTTCGATGAATCTGTGCATGGCCTGCTGGGAGGCATTGCTTCCCGGCACGGTCAGGCATCCAACCCTCAAAGTGGATTTATGCGCCCTGCTGAAACATTACCAGCAGCGCTATCCCGGCGCGATGTATTCCGGTTGCGGAGGCGGATATCTGTTCGTGATTTCGGACAAGCCCGTCCCCGGCGCATTTCACGTCCAGGTCCGCATAGCAAAGTGAATGCAATGGCCGATGTGGTGGTTTCCGGCAGTTTCGACGATTTGCGCTCGCCGCACATCCGCTTTTTGGAAGAAGCCGCCAGACGCGGGAATCTGCACGTTCACCTTTGGTCCGATGAGTTGTTCCGCTCGAAAGAAGGCCGCTCGCCCAAGTTCCCCGACTTCGAACGACTCTATTTCGTCCAGGCGATTCGGTACGTCCAATCGGCCCGGATCGTTTCCCGGTTGAGCGAACCAGCGGCATTGCCGGTCGATCTCTCCGATCCGATCTTGAAACGGTTCCCAAGATCCGCGTCGGTTGACCTTTCCTTCTCCGGTAAAAGGAGGGTACTGGTCACCGGCTGTTTCGACTGGTTGCACACCGGCCACGTGCGGTTCTTCGAGGAAGTCTCAGAATATGGCGACGTGTACGCGGTGGTTGGCCACGATGCCAACATCGAATTATTAAAAGGCAAGGGACATCCGCTGTTTCCACAAGACCAGCGAAGATACGGGGTGGGCGCGATTCGATACGTGAAGCAGGCACTGGTTTCGACCGGACAGGGCTGGATGGACGCCGCCCCCGAAATCGAGCGCATCAAACCGGACATCTACGCCGTGAACGAAGACGGCGACAATCCCGAAAAAAGAGCCTTCTGCCTCAAGCATGGCCTCCAATATCTCGTGCTGAAGCGTCTGCCCAAACCGGGGCTGACGGCGCGAAGCAGCACGGAGCTTCGGGATGCCGAAGCGGGACGCGGATAGAAATTGTTCGCACCTCGCGGAATTTGCCCGATCGCCCGCAGCTTTTGCGCGTCGTTCAACCCAACAAGCCTCGCCATCCGGGGCGCGCCGTTCCAATAATCCGGCCGGTCTTCCCGAGCATTTTTGCCGGTTTTTCCGGGCCTTGCGCATCGTCGGCATCGCCGTGTCCCGAATCATAATCCGGACACCGTGTTCCCTGGCACGCCGCTTGTACTGCCTCGCCTGACGTTGGCTCCCTTGGCGGAGCAACTGCGTATCAACGGATGTTCGGTGAGTTGGATAACACGCCTGACATTGGGCCTCTTTGCGGAGCAAGCGCCTATGGATGTCCCGAAGGATCTCGGCCAACGAATCGTCGAGGCGGCTCGCCTTGCCGTGGCCTTGCATCTTCAGCATTCGACCGCCAACTTTGGCCCAGCCCTCTTTTCGATCGGCGGAGCCGATCGCGGCGGGGGAGCCGTCATGGACGATGGCCCTTCCTCCGCGCCTTGGCCGGCGACAGTCCCTTGCGCCGGCGAACTTAGCGGAGGCTTTGCCTTCCGCGCCGAAAGCGAGGCCGCATGATTTATGGCCTCTATCTCTCGGCTTCCGGCGTCCTGACCAATTCGTACCGGCAGGACGTCATTGCCAATAACATCGCCAACTCCGAAACCGTTGGCTTCAAGAAGGACATGGCCCTGCTCCAGCAGCGCCCGACCGCCGCCCAGGAACTGGCTCGTTCCAACCAGACCAACTCCCTGCTCGAGCCGATCGGCGGCGGACTGCTCGCCTCCAGCACCGTCGTCGATTCCCTCGCCGGTGAAATCGAACCCACCGGCAACAATTTCGACGTCGCCCTTCAGGGCAACGGCTATCTCGCCGTTTCTTCCGATGGAAAAATCCATCTGACTCGCAACGGCCAGATGGTCATGGACCGCACCGGCCGGCTGGTCTTGTCCAACGATCCCAATCAGGCCGTGCTCGACAGCAAACAAACTCCCATCGTTTTGGACCCGACGACTCCCACGACCATCGCCACCGACGGAACCATCACTCAGAACGGCAAGGTCCTGGCGACGCTGGGCCTGTTCGACGTGAGCGATCCGTCGACGCTCAGGAAGGACGGCGCAACGCTGCTGTCCACTCCCGCCGGCGTGATGCTCAACAAGGCCGCGCCCACCGTCCGCAGCGGGTTCGTCGAGCGTTCCAACGTCGATCCGGCCACCGAGCTGACCGAATTGATGGATACTCAGCGTCAGCTCGAGGCCAATGCCAACATGATTCACATCCAGGATGAAACTCTCGACAAACTGGTGAACGATGTCGGAAGAATCAGTTGACCTGGTCGACTGACTCGGGGTTTTTGCAATGGCCATTACCGCGCTACATGCCGCCGCCACCGGATTGCGTGGGCTTTCCACCGCCATCGACGTGATCGCCAACAATCTGGCCAACGCCGAGACCACCGCTTTCAAGGGCAGCCGAGTGAATTTCGAGGACCTGTTCTATCAGACGCAAAAGCCGCCCGGCGCCACCAGCGGCAACGGCGACATCTCCCCGGCCGGAATCTTCGTCGGACTGGGAACTCGAATCAGCAACACCCAGCTCGACCTGACCGAAGGAAGCATGGAAAGCACCGGCAACAACCTGGACGTCGGCATTCAGGGATCCGGATTCTTCCGCGTCAAAGTCCTCAGTTCCCTCGGCGACGGCACCGCCTACACGCGCAACGGACAGTTCTTCGTCAACAATCAAAACCAACTCGTCGTGGGCATGGGCGACGGTTACGAACTCGACCCGCCGCTCACCATTCCCACCGGCGTCACCAACATCCAGATCAGCCAGGACGGCATCATCACCGGCCTCAATGCCGGCGCCACCACGCCCAGCCAGCTTGGCCAGTTCCAACTCACGCAGTTCGTCAACCCCCAGGGGCTGCAACTGCTCGGCGGCAGCCTCTACCAGGAAACCCAGGCCTCCGGGCCACCGATCATCAGCAATCCCGGCGTCCAGGGCGCCGGCACGCTTCTCCAGAATTTCCTCGAAGCCAGCAACGTCGATCCCGTTACCGAGCTGGTGACTTTGATCAAGACCCAGCGCGCTTTCGAGCTCAACAGCCAGTCGATCCAGACCGCCGACGAGGCATTGCAAACCATTACGAATCTCCGCAGGTCGTGATCCTTGGATGTTTCATGGACGTGAGGCCGCGATGAATAACCGCAAGCTCGGCAAACGAAAACAAGTGCAACTGCTCGTCGTCCTGACCATCCTCGCCTGGGCCACGCAGACCTTGATGCATCAATGGGGTTTTGGCCAGGAGGTGCTGCCGGCGACCGATGCCGCCGATTCGCGGGCCGACGAGAAATTCGTCTCCGGCAACGCCGATTCCACGCCCGGCGGCACGCTGGAACTGCGGCAGGACGCATCCATTTTCGGCGCGGACGTAAAGCTCAAGCAAGTCTGCCGATGGTCCGATGCCGATGCCCCCATCTTCACCCCCATTGCCGACCTGACCCTGCTGAATCTTTCCGACAGGGTTCCCTTCCACGCCATCACCGTGGAGCAGATTCGCCAGACGCTTCACGACGCCGGCGTCAACGTCGCGATGATCAACTTCGCCGGCGCCACAAGCTGCTCGATCACGCGGACCGATGTCCAGAGCGACTCACAGCAGACCGTCCAGCAATGGCTCGACGCCCACCAGGGCGACGCGGCGAAAACCACGCCGGCCGCCGCGCCCGCGCCGGTGCTGGCGTCGGCGTCCAATCCGACGCCCGATCCGAATCTCCGCACGCTCCGGGATTTGCTCGTTGCCGATCTCAGCCGCCGCCTCAACATCCCTTCCGAGACCCTGCAACTGACCTTCAGTCCCCAGGATGAAAAGGTGCTTGCGCTTGCCGAGCCCATTTTCAAATTCGACGTGCGTCCCTCGCGCGCCAGGGCGTTGGGCAACGTCTCCTGGGAGGTGACGATCTTCACCGATTCGGCCAGCAAGAGGGTCATTCTCAGCGCCGAGGCCCGCGCCTGGGAGGACCAGGTGATCGCCGCCCGGCCGCTGCGCACGCACAAGGTCCTCGCCGAAAGCGACTTCGCCGTCCATCATCTGCTCGTGGATTCCTTGCCCGGTCGCCCATTGCTTCGCCTGGATCAATGTGTCGGCCAGGAGGCCGCCGAGGACATCAGCCCCGGCGCCGTGATGACGGCCCAACTCGTCAGCGCCGTGCCCCTGGTCAAGCCCGGCCAACTCGTCACCATCACGCTGCGGCGCGGCTCGGTTCAACTCCGGTCCGTCGCCCGCGCCATGGAAGAGGGCTCGCTCGGGCAAACCATTCGGGTCCGCAATGAAAACACGCGCGATATGCTCGACGTCACCGTGACCGGCGCCCAGGAGGCCCGCCTCGGCGACGCTCCCGAACAGGAAAATTGAAAGGCTCGCATTTATGTCCGTCCAACGCCATAACCACAACTTCGTCGCCATCGCCTCCGCCGCGATATTCGCCGCCGGCGGCTCGGCCTTGGCACAGAACGTTCCATCGCAATCCAACCCGTCGGCGTATACCACCTCCCCACAGGCCGCCGGAGTCGAACCCGTTTCCTCTCCGCCCGCCCAGTTGCCCATCGGGTTGGTCGCCCAGCGCACCGGCGGCTCGCTTCTCCGCGCCGAATCATTCGCCAAAACCGAGGGCGGTCCGATGACCACCTCCTCCGCCAGCTATTACGACGTCCCCGAGCCCAAGCCCAAGCTGCTTCGCAAACACGACCTGGTCACCATCGTCATCCGCGAAAACAGCCAGTTCGCCTCCAACGACACCACCGATTTGAAGCATTCCAACGACCTGGACGCGATTATCGACAGCTACTTCATGCTCGGTGTTCAAGGCGGCGGTCCCTCCCTCATCGAGCATGCGCCGACCACCCCCATCGAAATGAAAACCAGCGGCCAGCGCGACTTCAAGGGCACCGCCGCCCTCGAACGCGACGACACCTTCACCGGCCGCATCACCGCCGAGGTCATCGACGTCAAGCCCAACGGAACCCTCATTCTTCAAGCCACCGAGGAGATCAAAACCGACGAGGAAGAGCAGAGGGTTACGCTCATCGGCACCTGCCGCGTCGACGACCTCACGCCCGATAACACGGTCCTGAGCAATCAGATCTACAACCTGCATTTGAACAAACAGCACAAGGGCGCCGTCAAGGACACCGGCACCCGCGGCATATTCACGAGATTATTGGACTGGATAAATCCCTTCTGACGATGGTTATAGGGCCTTCTTGACGATGTCGATTCGCTTTTCAATCCCGATCCCCGTGATGATCCCCCTGGTGGTGATCGCCTTTCTGGCCGCGCCCGCCGACGCCGTCAAGATCGCGGACATCACCCGCATCGGCGGCGAGCGAACCAATATTCTCACCGGCCTGGGACTGGTTTACGGACTCAAAGGCACGGGCGACGGCGGCAACTTCACGCCCGCCATCGCGCCCCTGCGGTCTATGCTTTCCAAGTTCGGCGACCCCGCCACTGTCCTGGAGCTCAAAAACGCCGCCAACGTCGCCGTCGTCATGGTCACCGCGACGGTCCCGGCGGCGGGGGCCCGCGACGGCGATCATCTCGACGTCCACATCTCCAGCGTCGGCGCCGCCGCCAGCCTGCACGGTGGACGCCTGTTTGTCACCCCCATGCAAGGCCCATTGCCCGGCGGCCCGCTGCTGGCGCTGGCCGAGGGACCGGTCACCATCGAGGACCCCAGCACGCCCACCGTTGGAGTCATCCGCGCCGCCGCCGGCGGGGCGGTCATGGAAGCCGACCTCCCCGCTCGGGTCATTGACGCCAGCGGCCGTTTCACCCTTATCCTCGACGAGTATTCCACCAGTTGGGGAACCGCCAGCCGAATCGCCAAGATCATCAACGATTCCGAGGCCGCCGATGGTGAAACCCTCGCCACCGCCATCGACGGCAAGAACGTCGTCGTCACCATGCCCGCCAGCGAGCGGGAGCACCCCGACACCTTTATCAGCCGAATCCAGCAATTGCCCGTTCAGATGCTCGCCACCAAGGCCCGAGTTACCATCGACCAGAAGACCGGCACGATCATCATGACCGGCGACGTGGAGATCAGTCCGGTGGTCATCAGCCACAACGGGCTGTCGATTTCCACCGTGGTGCCCCCGCGGCAGCCCACGGCCCGCAATCCGATGGTCACCGATCACGAGGCCATCGCGATTTCCACCACCGACGAGCCCAACGGAAACCTGGAGGATTTGGTCGCGGCCATGGAGCAGCTCAAGGTCCCCGCCCAGGATCGCATCCAGATCATCGAAGAGCTTTACAAGACCGGGAAGCTTCACGCGGAGTTGATCGAGGAGTAACCATGAACAATCCCGCATTCCTTCCCTTCGCCACCCCGCGACGCGGAGCCTCGCAGCCCATCGTGCTTCACACCGGCCGCGGACCGCTCTCCCGACACGACCAACTCGTTCAGCAGACCCGCAAGTGGGTCGCTCTCTCTTTCTTCGAGCCGATCCTCAAGCAGATGCGCGATAGCCCGTTCCACAGCAACCTGTTCGATGGCGGATCGGGCGGCAAGGCGTTCGCTTCCATGTACGACGAGCGGCTCTCCGAGCGCATGGCCAGCAGCGCCTCGGACTCCCTCGTCAAATCCATCGTCCGCCGCATCGAAGGAAGCCAGGCCTATGCCCGCCACGCCCGCCAAACCATGAATGCCCAGCGACAAGACGGCGATCGCGCCAACGCGCATCGCGCCGGCGCGAATCGCGCCAATGCCCAGTCCACCGGAGCCGGTCATGTCTCGACATATTTCTGATCTGGTCTCCATTCTCTCGCAGTCGGTTGCCGAGCATCGCCGGATGCTCGAGCATCTCGAGCTCCAGCACGCCGCCATGAAGAAATTCGACCTCGGCGCCATGGCCGATCTGATGCCGCGCCAGGAACTGACGCGCCTGCGCCTCGGTGATCTGGAAACCAAGCGCCGGGCGCTGATGCGGCAGATCACCGCGACGCTGAAGCTTCCGGAAGAGCCGCGGCTGACCCGCCTCGCCGAGCTTGTCCCCCAATACGCCGCCGCGCTGCTCAAGGCCCGAAACGAGCTGCGCGAACTGGCCGCCAAAATCGCCCAACGCTCCCAAGGCTCGGGCCGCCTGGCGTCCGCGGTCCTCGGCCATTTGAACACCGTCGTTCGACTGCTCGCCGGCGCCGTTCAACGCGCCGGGCTTTACACGCGACAGGGAATTCCACGAGTCGGATCGCGCCTCGGTGTCATGGACGCCGTCGGTTGATGGGTTTGATCTATGTCTCTCAACGGAGCCCTTAACATCGGTGGATCGGCACTGGCCGCCAGTCAGGCCGCCTTGCAGGTCACGGGCAACAACATTGCCAACGTCGGCAATGCCAATTATTCCCGTGAAGTTTCCGTCACCACCGACACCCCCGACCAGGAACTTGCCCCCGGAATCTACATCGGCACGGGCGTCGATCTCACCGCCATCCAAAGGCAGGTGGATGAGTCCCTCAACAGCCGGTTGAATTCCGCCATCAGCGACAACCAGTCCGCCTCAACCACCCAGAACTGGAGCGGGCAGATCGAGACCATTTTCAACGCCCTGGGCAGCCAGAGCCTGGATACCCAGCTCACGAGTTTCATGACCGACTGGTCGCAGCTTGCCAACAACCCCACCGACACCTCGCAGCGCCAAGTCGTCGTCCAGGATGGACAGGCTCTCGCCCAGCAGTTCAACGGATTGGAATCCCAACTCCAAACCGTCCAGGCGAACCTCGGCGGTGAACTGAATTCCCTGGCGTCCAACGCCAGCCAGCTTGCACAACAAATCGCCGGCTTGAATCAGCAGATTTCCACCAGCCAGGCCGCCAACGGATCGGACAATAATCTTCTGGATCAGCGCGACGCCGCCGTCCAGCAACTCGCCCAACTCGTCAACGTCCAGACGGTCAACCAGGGCAACGGCACGGTGAACGTCTACATCGGCTCCGAACCCCTGGTGGTCGGAACCAGTGCCGACAGCCTGACCGTGCAGCAAAGCCAGGTGAACGGACAGCCGACCTATTCGCTGCAATTTGCCTCGAACGGCGGCACCGTTCAGGCCACCAGCGGCCAACTTGGCGCGGACCTGACTTCCCAAAACCAGCTCAACTCCGTGCAGCAGCAGCTTAATTCCCTCGCCGGCGGCCTGATCTTCGGGCTGAACTCCATTTACTCCAGCGGCCAGGGGCTGACAGGATACAGCAGCGTCACCAGCACCAATCAGGTGCTCGATCCAACCACCGCCCTGACCAGTTCCACGGCCGACCTTCCGTTTCAGCCCGTCAACGGCAGCTTCGTCCTCACCACGACCAATTCCCAGACCGGCCTGTCCAGCAGCACCACCGGAACGTCCAGCAGCACCACC
>JBEKKC010000060.1:0-27873 GCA_050010915.1 Tepidisphaeraceae bacterium
CACGCGGAATACGACCTGGTGGTGATCGGTTCGGGCCCGGCCGGCCAAAAGGCCGCCCTCAATGCCGCTAAACTCGGAAAATCCGTCGCCGTTGTCGAACGCACCGACAGCGTTGGCGGCGTGTGCATCCACACCGGCACCGTCCCATCCAAGGCCATCCGCGAAGCCGTCCTCCACCTCACCGGCATCAACGAACGCTCGCTCTATGGCGCCGGCTACGCCGTCAAGCACGACATCCACATGTCCGATCTGCTTTACCGCTCCCAGCACGTCGTCCGCACCGAGGTGGACGTCATCCGCAACCAGATGCAACGCAACGGCATCGCGCTCATGTTCGGCTCGGCCTCGTTCGCCGATCCCAACACCCTGCGCGTCATCCGCGGAGAGTTGAACACTCCTGTTCGCGGCAAGAACATTCTGGTGGCCGTCGGCACCGTTCCGGCGCGACCGGCCAATGTCCCCTTCACCCCCGGCAAAGTCATCGACAGCAACGACCTGCTCACCCTCGCCGAGTTGCCCCGCAGCATGATCATCGTCGGCGGCGGGGTCATCGGAACGGAATACGCCTGCATGCTCGCCGCCTGCGGCGTCCGCATTACCCTCATCGAATCTCGACCCCGATTGCTCGAATTCGTCGATGACGAGCTGGCCGAAAACCTCCAGTTCCGCCTCCGGGACATGGGCATTCGCCTTCGACTTGGCGAATCGGTCTCGTCGATTGAACTGATCGACGGGAATGTCCATGCAACCCTGGCCAGTACCAAATCCATCTCCGCCGACTCGCTGATGTATTGCATCGGCCGCCAGGGCGCCACCGAAGCCCTGAATCTCCCGGCCGCCGGCCTGACGGCCGACAATCGCGGACGGTTGAAGGTCAACGAGAGTTTTCAAACCGCCGTCCCGCACATTTATGCCGCCGGCGACGTCATCGGCTTCCCCGCCCTGGCGTCCACGAGCATGGAACAGGGCCGGCTCGCCTCCTGCCACATGTTCCATCAGTTCGCCAATTCATGCAGTTCCCTCTTCCCCTACGGCATTTACACCATCCCCGAAATCAGCATGGTCGGCCAGAGCGAACAGCAGTTGACCCAGCAGAATATCCCCTACGAGGTCGGGCTGGCGCGCTATCGCGAGATCGCCCGCGGCCAACTCATCGCCGACCCCAACGGCTTGCTCAAACTCCTCTTCCACGCCGAGAGCCACCGCCTGCTTGGCGTTCACGCCATCGGCACCGGCGCCACGGAACTGATCCACATCGGTCAGACCGTCATGGCGGCCGGCATGTCGATCGAGTATTTCGTCGATACGGTTTTCAACTATCCGACGCTGGCCGAGTGTTACAAGGTGGCCGCCCTCGACGGCCTGAACCGCGTCCGTGCCGCGATCCTCGAATCCCCCGCCGACGCCGCGTGAGAAGAAACTGCCGGGCGCGGCCATAATTTTTTGCGGAACCCGCCCTTTTCCCCCTCCCCCTGTACTCAGGGGGAGGGTTGGGGTGGGGGTTCTTCCGAGCTTGCAAAAATCTTTCGCCACGCCCAAATTGCCGAATAGGCCGCTTGTCATCCGGCGGACAGTAAGGCATAATCGTAAAGTAAGGAAATCAGCAACCGTAAGGATTTGCGACGATGTTGCATTCGACCGTAACGAGCAAAGGGCAAACGACGATTCCGGGCGAAATTCGCCAGGCGATGGGGATCAAGCCGGGCGACAGACTGCAATACGCGGTGCATGGAGACCGCGCCACGATCCGAGTGCATCCGGGCACGCGATCGCTCAAGGGATCGCTTGCCAGCAAAAAAGGCCGAGGGATGTCGTTTGCGCAGGTCCGCCGGGCCGCCGCTAAAGCGGCGCGTCCCAACCGCGAAGGCCTCCGATGAGCAAGCGGCGGCTTGTCGATACCAATCTGATTATTCGCCATCTCGTGCAGGACCATGAGAAGTACGCCAAGGCGGCCGGAACGCTGTTCGATGCCTGCGACCGGGGCGAGGTCGTGATCGTTCTGCTGCCCGCCGTCCTCGCCGAATGCGTGTTCGTGCTGGAGTCCTTCTACGAGCATCCGCGCCGAGACATTGCCGCAACGCTTGGAAGGCTGATCACCAGTCCCGGCGTGGAAATCAGCGACGTCGAGGTTCACCTCGACTCTCTGGATCGTTACGGCAAGACGGGCATTCATTTCGTGGATTGCCTGCTCGCCGCGACCGCCGCTTCGCAAAGCACGTCGGTCGCCATGTTCGACCAGGATTTCCGCAAATTCGCGGACGTGCGAGTGGAAATCGCATAAGGGTCTTTATCCGTCGCACCAAATCTCGTAGACTCAATGTCATGCGTCACGTGATCTCCGCTTTGGTGGTGAACGAGCCCGGCGTTCTGGCCAACGTCGCGGGCATGTTCGCAGCCCGTGGGTTCAATATCGACTCCCTGGTGGTTGGCCGCACCGAAGACCCCAACCTCTCGCGCATGACCATCGTCGTCGATGCCGATGAAAACACCCTGGAGCAGGTGCGCAAACAGCTTGCCAAGGTCGTGCCGGTCACGCAGGTGAAGGATTTCAAAGGCTCGGCCTACATCGAACGAGACCTGGCGCTGATGACGGTCGGCGCCGGGCCGGCCAGCCGGCATGAAGTCATCGAAGTGGTGAACCTCTTCCGCGGCAAGGTCGTGGACGTGGGCAAGGAAACCCTGGTGGTGGAGCTTGCCGGCACCGAGGAAAAAATTGAAAAGTTCGTGGAACTGATGAGGCCCTACGGCATTCGCGAACTGGCCCGAACCGGCGTGATCGCCATGACGCGCGGCATGCAACCGTCGAAAGACGCCGAGAAGTCCGCCAGCCCCGCCGGCTCAAAACGCAAACGCAGCATCGACGCCCCCTCCGCCGCCGCGCTGCCGCCGAGTTGATGGGGACGAGGATCGTTGCGAGTTGCGAGTTGCGTGTTAACTCGCAACTCGCAACTCGCAACTGAAATGACCATCCTTCGGCCGCAACTTCTGCTCGTTCCCATCCTCATCCTGACGGTCCTGCGCCCCGGCGACGCACCGTGGGTCAACGATGAACCGATCATGATGGAGATGGCCATCCGATATAACCACACGGCCAGCAATCTCTACGGATTTTATCTCCCCTTCACCCCCTGTCCCTATGGCCTGCTAGGCACCCGCGGCGCCGTCTATGGGCCGCTGCCTATCTGGATCGATCAGCTATTCCTTGTCTTCACCCACAACCTCGTTGTCATGCTCGCCTGCCGGGCCGCGGTGTTCACGGCTGTGACGGCGCTGGCCGTCGGTTGGCTCGCCCGGACGCTCAAACTCAGTCCATGGTTCACCGTGGTCACCATGCTGTCGCCCTGGCTCTGGATATACAGCCGCAGCCTCTGGGACAGCAGCTTTTGCATCCCGATTTCCGCCATGCTTCTGGCCGCTTACGCGGACTTTCTAGCCAACCGAACCGCATCCTCGCTTCACATCGCCGTCCTCTGCGGCGTCCTTCTGCCGTTCGTCCACTTCATGGCGCTGGCGATGGTCGTGCCTTTGGCAATTCACCTCGCTTGGCTTCATCGCCCCAGCCTCCGGCAATGGAAATGGAGCCTTCTGGCGATCCCCGCGACGTGCCTCATTCTCTTCTGGCCCTACCTGTACTATCTTCTCACTCGCATCCGTCCCGCCCACACCCCCGACCCAGCCGCCTGGCTCGGATGGTTCTATCCCCTTCTGGGCGGACACTATCTCACCCTCGGCGTGGCCGGAACAATGCCCGGCGACGGCTGGCAGGACTTCGCTCCTCAAATCCTCCAACGTCTCTTCGCCGCCGCCCAATGGATCAGCCGCGCCGCACTTGCGGCCGTCTGGCTGGGAATGATCCTCGCCATCCCGCGGGCGCGGCATGCGCTTCGGCGGCCCGACGCCGCCGGCGTCCGGGATCAACTTTGCCTCATCGCCCTGTCCGCATGGATTTGCCAAACCCTTCTCGACGGAATCGAAGGAATCTACTTCAGCCCCCATTACTACGGCGCGACCTGGCCGGCCTACGTCTTTCTCGCCTGGATGGCCGTTGACTGGGCGATGTCCCGCTCTGGCCGCGGCATCATTGTCCGCACGTCCATCGCAATTTATGCCGCATCAATCCTGCTCGGCATGGTCATCATCGCCTCGACCATCGCCCGCAACGCCGGAACCCTCAGCACCAATTACGGCCTTTCCCTGTCCAACCAGATCGCGGCCGCCAACCAAATCCAGCGATTTTCCAGTGGTAGCGAGTTGGAGATGCAAGTCCCGCAATGGCGACGTTATCCCCTGGCGTTGAAGGTTCTGCTCGAGCTGAATCCCGCTCCGGACCTTCCGCGGCCCAAGGCGCATCTGCTGGTCAAACTCCGCAATGCCCATCCCGGCGACGCCCATATCGAAGTCAAGGAATTGCCCGGATAAGGAAAGGGGACATTCATCTTTTCGTAATCTGGCCATGGTAACTGTTTACCGTGCACCGACACAATCGCTCGACATTTCCGGGCGAAGCCAGTGTAATCCGCAATTCCGGTGGCTGCGAATCGTTCGGCAGAATCGGGCGAGAACGGGGCGGTAAACGTTCGGCAGAATCGGGCGAGAACGGGGCGGTAAACAGTTACTGGCCATATATCAGGATGACCCCTTTATGACCCCCATTGTTATCGATCTCCGCTAGGCGCGACGGCGACGGCCCAAAAGCGCGACGGCGCCCAGGCCCAGCAGGGACAGCGATGCCGGTTCGGGGACCGCTGTCCCAACACGGAAGTCCGCCACCCCCGTATTCACAATTTGTCCGTCGGTGGCTAGCCAATCTATCTTGCCGATCGGAACCGTGGAGGTAACGCCGAAAAAGCCTTGAGAATCTGGGGCTTGGGAAAGGTTTATCGTCGCCAACACGTCATCGGTTGTGTCATAAATCGTGACGACGGGCGGTGCCGCGCCATTGGTGAAAGTGTCGAAGCCGATGGCCGTCGGCGATCCCGAAAACGTAAAGTCGAAATGCTCGTTTCCGCTTGCGGTCAATACATTTTCGGTATTCTGAACCGCCAGATCGCTGGTCGCGGGAAGCGATGGGGTTTCAACATAAAGATTGGGAGCGAATGGAAGAGAGTCCACGGGAGTAAAGGTCACGCCTCCCTCGGTGTAAGGCGCATTGGGCGGGATGTAGTAGTTTGTGTAGAATGCCGGAAACGCATTGAAGTTCACAACCACATTTGTGTTGCTTGCGGCCTGAAAGGTCGGAAGATCACTATAGATAATGACGGAAGCGCGAGCGCTGGCCGTAATATTAACCAGGCAAAGGACGACCAGGATGTGCGGCGATATGTGGCGAATATGAGTTAGCATCGTTGTTCTCCAGTTTCGGGTAAAGAAGTGCGCCTCAAGAAGTTGCGCGGTGCGCGAGACAGAGCAGCACGGCTCGGATACTTCTGATTGGCATTCAGTGAGGTTCCCTCTTGCTCCGCCTTCGCATCAGCATCAGGCCCGGTGCAATCATCAAGGCGGAAAGTGAGGCGGGCTCGGGGACGACGGAAGACGAAACGTCGATTACAATTGGGCTCGTAAGGTCGACGCCTTCGACATTTACAAAAATGGTAATTGTTTAGCGTCTTGACCGGCGTGCATATAATACTGACGGCATGGAACCCCAACAATTTGAAGCGAATCGAAAGCATGGTACTTTCTCCTTCTGTGGTGGGACCGAAACAAGGATGCCGTTGGATTGCCAACTGCGTGCTGGTTTCATGTCCCAATTGAGACAGGAAGCGGCGACTTCAACGCAACGAACTTAGGCGCGACGACGGCGAGCCAGTAGGCTGAGGCAGCCAACGCCGATCAATCCGAGGGATGCCGGCTCAGGGACAGCAGCAGTGGCCACCAATGTGAAGGAATCCGCCGTCGACCCGTCTCCCCAGGACCATGTGTAAGTTCCGGGTGTTACGCCAAGGCTGCTGAGCGTTTCGCCCGCGAATGTCGAGGTGCTTGAAAGGGGGTCTCCCGAAACGTACCCCAGGGGCACATTGATTTGATCGGGGTAAAAGAGCCCCACGGGGTCCCCGCTGCTGGTTGTTCCGGCGATTCCGCCACCGCTTCCGAAACTGGAGGGACCTGTGATCGAGGTGTTATAAATGGCAGTTTCGCCTCCTCCCGTGGGGCCGCCGACTAAAACGAAGCTTTGCGAAGGATTGAGGTAGCCCCCCGCTTCTCCGCCAAACCCTGGACTACCCAGACCGGACGTGTTGATCGTCCCGCTCCCGGTGGCAACCACGTCGCTTCCAACCTCCTGTAGATTCTCAACGTAAGCGGCGCGGGCCATCGGCCCCGTTGCGGCAAGACCGAGCAGCGCAGCGGCGATAGACAAAGAAGTTTTGCGAATTGACATTAGATTTCTCCAATTGAAGGACTGAAAGAAGTGCGGCCACATACCGTACGTCGTGGACGCCAAAACAGAACAAGAAAGCGCAATATTTGTTACGGAACGCTGGCTTGGCAGGCGTTCATTTCTCTCCTTCCGATTCCAGAGCGATAGCGCACACCCAACATGCGTTGGTTCCACCCAAAAAACTCGTGACGCATGTCGAATTATCAGAAGCCGCTGACGTTTATACCGACCCCGTCCGATTAAAGCAATCCCCCTTATTTAAGGGGGGGGTGGCGGAATCAGGCGAGCGGATCGCTTCGGCCGGCTTGGCCGCCGGCAAGGAATTGAGCGAGCAATTCTCCCCGACCATTCACGCCGAAGCGCTGATAAATGCGTTTCAGATGGTCGTTTACGGTGTAATTCGACAGCGAAAGCTTCTTTGCGATCTCCTTGACGCTATCGCCCGAAAGCAACTGAAATAGCACCTGCCGCTGGCGCGTCGATAATTCGTTGACGTGCTCGGCGGCGGGGACATCCGTGCCTTGGCGATGGAGCCAATCGATCTCTTCGGTAACGACATGCGCAATACACACATCCCGCGGGCTGAATGGCGGCTGGCCCAGCCAGCGCAGGAACACGATCGAACTGAACACCTTATCTCCAACCGGATAGAGCGAACTCAGGTATTCCCCAATGCCGGCGGGCTCAAAGTAAAGACGGGCCAGATCCGAGGAGAACCACTCCGTGTCTGGCAGAAGATCCACCCGGCGGCGCGTTATGTGGGCCTCGCATCCCTTTCGCATCGCGTTGTTGAAGGCTTCCGCCGCGGGGGAAATCGTCCCCTCCGCGAATTTCATTCGCTGGGACTCGCTTTGCCATCCGCCTTCGAGAAACATGAACGCGACTGGCAGCCCATCCTTGGCGTCATCCCTGACATGAACCCACAGCCATATGTCGGCCTGGATCAGCTTCGCCAGGCCTTCCATAACGAAGCGCCGTTTGCCCGGCAGGTCCGTCCCCAAAATGGCAACATCGCCCAGCAATCGGACGATTCCGCGAACATCCTCAACCGGTAAAAACTCCATAAAGAGCCACTCGCGCGAATATTTAAAAATAGTAGAAATAGTCGAACACGCCGGGAATCGAAAGCCGGTACGACGCGGACGTGCTGACGCGGCTTGCGTCGAGGTTCACGCTGGCACTGTTCACTTCATCCACGCTGCCATCGCTCCATGCCCGATGTTGGCAGGTCCACGGTTGGTAGGTGTTGCTCGTGCCGAAGGTCGGATTGAAGTTGATCCCGCCCGATAGGTGAAAAAAGGAATAGCCGACGGGATTGCCGCCGCTCGTCGAATACATGAGCGTGTCGGCCCATAAAACGCCCCGATGTCTTCCCCTGGCATCGGCAATGTCACCGGGATTCAGAACCGTGCCCGTAATATTAGAGCTTTCGTTCACTCGCGCGCAGTAGGCGTAGCCCGTAATCCAATAGACAAATCCGAACGAGCTGGTCGGCTGCTGGAACAACTCGATCTGGGATCGGAACGGACAAACCAGAATCTTGGGCATGTCGGTCGTGGACTCGGTTCCAAGCAATGTCGGCGTCCGCAAGTAGGGGGAAAGCTCATTGAGCAAGGCGGGCGAAATGGTCGAAGGCACGTCTCCCGTGAGGGCGGGAACGAACAATGGGTCCGGATAGTAATGCTGCTCGCCCAGGTACATTTGGCAAGCTGTCGCGAGCTGGCGGAGTTGACTGGCGCAATCGGTATTCAACGCGGCCTGACGGACCTTCGCCAGCGACGGCAACAATATTCCCACCAACACGGCGATGATGCCAATGACGACTAGAAGCTCAACCAACGTAAAACCGGCTGGGGGTCTGTGGGAGCGGCCACGCGCCATGACATGCTCGATCTCCGCCATCCTGCTATGCAGCATTGATGACCTCTGAATGCTCACGCTTATTGCGGGTTGAAAAATCCCGAGAACTCACAATCATAATCGACGCCAGTTTTCGTGGCAATATTATTTAAGGGCATGAATTGATGGTGTGTAAGAAAAGGGGACATTCATCTTTTCGTTGATCTTCATCCATTATTTAGCTGTAACCACAGTTGGCGCAGTAGTATATGTCCATATCAGCTCGCATACAATCTAATCTCCAACATCCATCCAGCAGCCAATTTTGGCAATTTATAGACAAATTTGGCGCTCTCAGCCGTTCCGTCCAGCACATCGAAATGTGGTTCAACGATAAGTAACTATGATATAAATAGTTACAGAGAGTATTGATGCCAGCGTATACTGATTTGCATCCGAAAAAGTGTAAGATGTGTAAAGCGCGATCCTGGCTACGAGAGGGGGTAGGGCTTCTTCCCCCATTCGGATTTCGGATTTCGTCATTCGAGTTTTCCCCCCTATCCCTTTACCGCTCCGGATGACAGCCCGCTGATGAAGTCGCGTTGCAGGGCGAAGAACAGCACGATCACCGGCACGATGCTCATCAACGTCGCGGCCATCACGATGCCGTAGTTGTGCTGGTATTCCGGCAATCCGGTCAGGCCGTTCAGGCCGATAGGCAGCGTGTATTTCGATTCGGTCTGCAAAACGATTTGTGGCCAGAGAAAGCTGTTCCATTCGGTCAGGAAGCTCAGGAGGGTGTACGCCCCGATCATGGGGCGGACCACGGGCAGGGCGATGTCCCACCAAATCCGCAGTTCGCTGCAACCGTCCAGCCGGCCGCATTGCAGCAATTCGTCGGGAACGCCGAGCATGGCCTGGCGGAACAGAAAGATTCCAAACACGCTCACCGCCCCGGGCACGATGATGGCCAGATAGGAATCGAGCCAATGCAGGCGATACATCAGCTCATAACTTCCCGGCAGAAGCACCTGCGGCGGCATGAGCAGGGTGGCGAGCATGATGAGAGTGATCGGCCCTTTGCCGGCGAATTGGTATTTCGCCAGCGCGAATCCGCCGAGGCTGCCGAGGGTCACGACCAATACCGTGTGCGCCGAAGCCAGGAAGATGGAATTCACCAGCCAGCGTCCGAACGGCCGATCGCCAAGGAGGCGGAAGTTGTTCAGCGTGAGCCGATCCAGATGATGCCAGGGAAGCAGGGTGCTGTTGAGCAGATCGGCCGGGGTTTTGAATGCGGCGCAGACGAGCCAAAGAAACGGCAGGATCGCGGCGGCCGCCAGGCAGATGAGCAGAAGATGCAGCCCGATCCGCCGGGTCATGCGCCGATCTCCCGCTTAAATAATCGGAACCGCGCCAGCGAGACGATCAGCAGGATGGCCACCAGCATCCATCCGATGGCGGAGGCATAGCCCAGGTCTCCGGCGCCGAATCCGGCGATGAACAGGTACATGACGATGGTCAATCCGCGTCCGTCGGGACCGGCCCCCTGGAGCAGGACGAACGGAAGCTCGAAGAGTTGGAATCCGCCGATGGTTCCGATGAGGACCATGTACAGCAGCATGGGCCGGAGGTCGGGAAGGGTGACGTGGAAGAATTTGGCCCAGGCGCCGGCGCCGTCGATCTCGGCCGCTTCGTACAGTTCGGGATCGACCGCCTGAAGCGCCGCCAGGAAATAGACCATGCCGTATCCGGTGGCGAGCCAGAGGCTGGCGATGAGGATGGACGGCATGGCCATCGCCGGGCTGCTCAGCCAGGGGATGACGACGCGATGGCCAAGGATCGTGCCGATGAATTGGTTGACCAAACCATCCGGGCTGAAAAGTTGGAAGAAGATCACGCCGACGAAAACCTGGCCGACGAGATAGCTGGAGAAGAAGCTGAATCGGAAGAGGTTTCGCAGCCGCACTCCCCGGCTGTTGAGCAGCACGGCCAGGCCCAGCGAAAGCGGAATCCCGATGGCCACGAACGCGACCGTGTAGATCGCCGTGTTCAGCACGGCCAGGCCGAACAGAACATCGTGGCCCAGCAGGAAGCGATAGTTGCTCCATCCGGTAAAGACGACATGTCGCGGCCCAAAGGTTTTGTGAAAGCTCAGGTCAAGGCTTCGCGCCAGCGGATAGAGAAGAAACAGGCAGAAGATGATGAGAAACGGAGAGACGAAGAGGTAAGGCGCCGCACGGGTTTGGATTTTCCACCAGCGGTCGCGGTTCATGGCTCGAAGTTCCCGAAGTCGATTCGGCGTTGAACGTCCTCTTGCGCCTCCGCCAGCCAGCCGGCGCAAGCCTGATTCAATCCGTCAATTCGGCGATCCGCCGCGACGTATTGCTCCGCCCGGTGCATCGCCGCGGCCAGGGCAAGCTCCGCCTCATAGGTATACGGCGTCACGAATCGTTCGGGGATTTGGCCGGCTAGGGCGACGTATAGATCGCCGATGTTTTGCCGGCCGGCGAAGAATGGGTCGCCCTTGTGATACGCGGGGTCGGACCAGTAATCGGGGATCGCCGGCAGGACGTGGTCTCCCGCCGCCAGCCGGGCGCGGCTTGCCTCCGAACCCAGATACAAAAACTCCAGCAATTTCCACGCCCGTTCGGGATGCGGACAGGTGCGGCAAATGCCGACCATCGTTCCGCCCAGCGTGCTGGTCGGCGCATCGTCCGCGTCGAACCGGGGCAGCGGCATCATCGCGACCTTGCCCGCCAGGTCGGGCGCGAATTGACGGAGGTCATCCGCCTTCCAATCCGGCGTGCAGACGGCGCACACATTTCCCCGGGAAAAATCCTGGGTCCATCCCACCCCCGGCGAGACGTCGGTGCCGATTGCCCGCCGGCCCGCTACCAGCCCCGCGTAAAACACCACCGTTTCCAGCACCTTCGGATCGTTGAAATGAAGCCGGTTGGATTGATCGATCAGGTTCACGTGCCGTTGCAGCAGCATCTCCACGATTTCGTCCGGTGAGTCGGTTGAAAGGGCGATGGCGCGGCGATCAGGCCGGCCGTGCGCCGCCCAATAATCCTGAAATGCCAGGCAAAGTGCCTGGAACCGCGTCCAGGTTCCCGCTTGCCGCGGATCGATTCCCGCCTGGTCGAACAAGTCCTTGCGGTAGGCCAGGATCACCGGATGCACGTCTTGCGGAATGCCGTAAACGATCCGGCGTCCGGTGCGCGGATCGGTCTTGGACCAGGGCCCGAATCGGCTGGCGACGATCCGGCGATCCCAGCCGGATTTTTCCAGAAAATCGTTCAGCGGCAACAGTCCGATGTCGTCCACCGGCGGGCGTAAATACTGGCCGATGGAATGGATTTCGATTTCGCACAAGTCGGGCGCCGAAGGCCCCGACGCGCCCGATATGAACGCCGATGCAAGCCGCACGTTCTCCCCCATCTGGCCCATGAGGCTGATGCCGGCGCTGAATCCGGTTTGCCGCCGGAATTGATCGAAAAGCGACGGCATACCGCGGCCGCCGGGTCCGGGCAGGGGATCACGGAACGTCCTGACGTGAGTCTGATCGAACGACCAGACGATCAGATCGGCGCGGGGCGCTGCGGGCCTCTGCCAGACGGCGACGCCGCTGACGGCGGCGGCCAACAGCAGCGTGAGGATCGGTTTACCCAGTGAAAATCGCACGGCCTACGGCGATTGTCGCGTGCCGGACGGGGGGTGGCAAATGAACTCCACGGCAAATGGCGCGTGGCGAAAGCGTCTGGAGGAACGTAGACTCAATGTATGGGTTCCGGCCCCCACATTCTGCCGAATGTTCCGCGAATCGCGGCGCAGCCGCAGTCCCTGCCTTATGAGCCGGTATGTGCCATCTTCCGGCGATATCTGCGCGGGCAGAAGCTGAAGTTCACGCCGGAGCGGGCGATGATCCTCGACGCGGTGCTTCGCAAAACGGCGCTGTTCGAGGCGGAGCAATTGGCGGTGGATCTGCGCCAACTCGGCCACCGGGTCAGCCGCGCCACGGTCTATCGCACCCTGGCGCACCTCCAAGACGCCGGGATTCTCAAGCAGGTCTTTTTCGACAATAAACAGTCCTATTACGACGTGATCGTCGGCCGGCAGGTTTATGACTACCTGATCTGCGTGACCACGGGCAAGGTGATTGAATTCAACAGCGAGAAGCTGCGTAAGCTGCGCGACGAGATATGCCGTCAACACGGCTTTGAACCGCTTTCGCACCAATTTCACATTTTTGGCTTAAGCCCCGAGGCCAAGGCCGAGGCTGAAAAGAGTGGAAGCGGAAAGGGCGCTGCCATGCGAGGGTAAATCAGCACATGGCGAGGAACGTCGCCAGGACAAGAATGCCAATGCGTATCTTCTTGTCCCAAAATTCCGGACTGGTGAGTTGGTCTAACATACGGCGTCTGGCAACCTTCCGATTCGGATCATACAAGCCCCATACCGGAAGCGGGAGTTTGACGGTTTCCCTCAACAGCTCGTTGCCGCGGGCCATCGCAACGCGTCCGCGTTGTTCCGTTTATTCCGGGCTGATTCCGCCAGACATCGCGGCAAACAACCGCGGATGCGCTCGCGCAACGCCCAACCCATGCGGATGTTCCGCATTCCGATTCCCGACCCCAGTCACGATGGTAGGCAAGCTCAACAGCGAAAATTTGAAATTATCGGACCCCATCGCCGTCCTTGCCGCCATTCTGCCTACCCGTTTCTTTACGAATCTTGTTTATTTGTGAAAGAACGCTTGAAGATGGGGGGAATCGTGCATAAAAAGAGGAACTTGCCATAGCGGAAAATCAATGAGATGATGCTTTTCGATGAAAGTGACTTTTAGTCATCTTTTGTAGAGCATATAATGGCAAAAGTGATTTTATTTTTTTTGCCGTGAGGAAACGTGTCATATAGACAAATATTCGACAGTCTTAGCAAGGTAGTGCGATATTCCGAGGCGTGGCTTGTCAGTACAACCCCCCGGGGCGGGTTGCAGATCGTTCAGCCATCGCATCTGGGCGAGAATTGGGTTAAGCCCTATTCCACCGATTTCCAAAGCGAAGACGCCGCGACCTGGCGCGCGCTTATTGGCAATCGTACGGTTTGCGGCGAGGACGTCTGGCCGGCGGGCCTTGAGACCTCCCGATATTATCGGGAGTTCCTGGAAGGGGCGAAGTTGCGGCATCTGGTCGTCGCGCCCGTCAAATCGCCGGTGTTTCCGGGGTACGACGGCGCGCTGCACGTTTATGGCACTTCCGAGTCGGGTGGTTTCGCGGATTCGGAAGTGAAGGCGATCGTGGATGCCGCCGCACAGATTAGCCGCGATGCCGCCGCGGCGCGATCTTCGCGCCTGGTGCATGGCGACTGCGCCAACACGCCGTCCTGGATGCCGCGGGCGGGCAACCGATTGATCGTCCTGAACGCCAGTTTCAAGTCCGTTCTCGGCCAATCGATCCCGGACCTCGACGAGCGCGTCACGGATCAGTTGTATCAGGATGCCCGCCAACGGTTGCAGCGCCTCGGCGGCGAACCGATGAGTTCCGAACGGATCGCAATACCCGACTCGCGCGGACAATTGTGGATTTTCCGCGCCGGGACGTATCGCAGCTATCCCGCGCTGGGCGCGGGCCCCGTTCTCTTTTATTGCCTGCTGCCCAGTTATTGCGATTGGGTTTCGCTGCGCGCCACCGATTTTTCCGCCGATGCCGAACTCACCCGCCTCGTGCCCGCCATCCATTTCATGAGCGAGCATTTCCGCAGGGGGCCGGCCCTCGGCGAGATCGCCAGGCACGTTCATCTCAGCCCGTTCCATTTCCACCGCCGGTTCACCGAACTCCTTGGCATTACCCCCAAGCATTTCCTGCTGGAATGCCAGATATTCCATTCCAAGCGGCTGCTGTACGGACGCGCCACGGAACTGGCCGAGATTTCCAAGATTTGCGGCTTCGCCCACCAGAGCCATTTCACCAGCCGATTCAAACAGTATGCCGGCCTCACCCCGACGCGCTGGCGAAAAATGGCGACCAAGAACGACGAGCCGGCGCGCGGGCGGATCGAGGTCCATTAATGACCTGGCGCGTCGGCAGCGTCAGCTATCTCAACGCCAAGCCCCTGATTCACGGCCTGGAAGATGATCCGAACGTCGATTTGCAATTGGACGTGCCGGCGAAACTTCTCGACGGCTTGCGGTCGCGGCAGCTCGACGTGGCCCTGCTTCCCGTGATTGATTACCAGCGCCTGCGGGATGCCAGGATTGTGCCCAGCGGCGGCATCGGTTGCGACGGACCGACCCTCACCGTCCGGATTTTCAGCCGCACGCCCATCGAAAAAATCACCATGTTGGCCTGCGACGTCGAGAGCCATACGTCCGTCGCCCTGGCCCGCATCGTATTGGCCGAGCGGTTTGGCATCCGCCCGCGGTTCGTCGATTTGCCCGAACCATCCGCCGCCGCCATGCTCCTCATCGGCGACAAAGTCGTCTCCCGCGAGCCGGTGGGGATGGAACATCAACTCGATCTCGGCGCCGCCTGGAAGGAACTGACCGGAAAGCCTTTCGTTTTCGCGGTCTGGATCGCGCGGTTCGGAACCGATCTGGCCGACCTCCCGGATCGCTTGCGGCAAGCCCGGGACCGCGGCCTGGCCGATCTGCCCAACATCGTTGCCCGCCACGCCGTCTCCCGCGGCTGGCCGGCAGACCTGGCGATGAAGTATCTGTCTGCTTATTTGAAGTTCGAAATCGGCCCCGCCCAACTCGACGCCATCCGTCACTTTCACGACTTGGCGGGCAAATATGAGATTATCGAATCGCCTCGTCCGCTGGATATGTATTGATCCGCTCACCTTCACCGGCGCGAACGCCAATTCCGCCGCATCCGGCGGTAGGTCGCTTCAATATTGGCGTCCGTCATTCGCGTGAGCCCTTCGTTCATCGCCCGTGGGCGGTGACCTCCGTCATCTTTTTCAATTCGTTGGTCTTCAAATTGAAGACGGCCTCCGCGCAGGTGCCGCCGGCGAGGTTGTCGTTATCGACGACCGTGACCTTTCCCATCTTCTCGCCGCCGAGGCACGTCAGGACCTGTTCGACCGGGTCGAAATCCAGTTCGCCGCAGAAGATCGTCTTGTCGGTCGTACGGACGGTCATCGCGCCCGTGGCGGTGAGGTGCTTGAGCTTGGGCGTGGCGGGTTCGCCGGTGTCGCCGGCGTCCAGCCCCGGCGGGGCGGCTTCGAATTCGGCCTGGACGATATCCGCGTGATCCAGCCGCACGGATCCCGTCTTCGACGTGTTGTCCTGATGCACGATGGTGATGTCCCCCTGAATGATGGCGGAGCGGGCGGCATCATCGTAGATGAATCGCTTTTTCCAGTCGATGGCCGTGCTGCCGTGGCCGCCGATCGCTGAAGCATTATCCCCCGCCGGCCGGGTGGCGGGGGGGGATTGTTCGATGGCGAGTATGTCGCCGGGACCGGCAACGCTCAGGCGCTTCGTCGAGACGTCGTAGTCGATCCGGCCGGCCAGCAGGTCGAATTCGCGCAATAAATATCCGCCGGCATCCAGGAGATACGATTTCACCTTTGCCCTGGACGAGGTTGAATTGGAGCTTTCGGGCTCGTCGGTTTGCAGCGACAGGAGCTTGACCTGTTTGTTTTTCATGAAGTCGGCCCCCTCGGCGAATGAATCCCCCTCCTCCGGTCGCGTTGCCGGTTCCGTGGTGGGCGCAACGTCCACCAGCGTGGCGACGATGCGGTCGCTCGAGGATGAATCGTGGCTTCCGCCCGGCTCATGGGACTCCGACAGCACGCCGCCGACCACCTCCACCCGGTTGGTCTTCCCATCCAGCCACGCGTTTCGCTGCCAGGAGAGCTTGAGCGGCCGGGGCTGTTCTGAAGGATTTTTCGGCTGCGCAAGTCCGTCAAATGTCCCCGGTCCATCGATCTGCGCCGTTTGATCGTGCGGGGAAAGTTTTATCGTCGGGCCCGTCAGCGTTGAGGTCTTGTTCCTGACCACCGCCGGCCGCTCGGCCGATCCCTCCAGTTTTACCCGCGGATGCGCATCCACCATCTGAACGTCCAGATTGTCCGCCTTGGCCCAAGACCCGTCCTTTCCCTTTACAACCACCTCGTTCGATGCGATGAGCCTGTCCAGCGCCGCGTCGCCCCCCAGATCGTTCGCGGCATTGTTGGCGGATTTTGTCGGCAACAGCTCGATCTGGAGGTCCTCGGCCGTCAGGCTCTGATCGTTCTGCTCCGCGTGAACCGAACCGTTGCAGAGAATCGTTTTGGCGTAGAGCTTTCCGTCGGGGCCGATCCGCCGGTCCAATTCCAACCGCTGGCCGCGGATCTTTCGCGTTTTCTGCTCGGCATCGTTCACGATGCAGTCGGCATCCCCATTGGCGATGATCCGCCGCAGCGGCAAAGAGGCGGGCTGGCCGGTATCGGACGAGCTCGGAACGTGGAAGGCTTCGCCTCCACTGTCGAACTTCAACTGCACGTTGTCCGTGGCCGTCAAATGAAACCGGGGATGATCCACCACGACGTTGCCTTCAAGGTCGGCGCCCTCAATTTGCATCTGGTGGCTGTCCGTCTCGTGGAGTTTGACATTGCAACTCCGCGTCCAGTCGGCTTTCAGGACGCTCTTGGGATCGTTGGGATCGGGAAAGCACGTCTGGCCGGGACCGTCGAGGTTGGCCGTATGGGTCAGCCGCGAAAAATCCAGGTTCTGCCCGGCAACGGTGGAGACCACGCCGTCGGCGTTGGTCTGCTTCAGCAGAACGTTGCCCGAAAGATGCGCGGCCGAATCACCCGTGCGATAGCTGAGGTCGCTGCACGCGATGTCGATCCATTGGTTGCGATCGGTTCCCGCTTGATGCACCTTGACCGGAGCGCCAATCAGGCGAACGATGGCCTTCCCATCCGGCAACGGCTCCGCGTTGGCCGGATCGGTCGGCACCAGGCGCATCACGCCGGTCCAGTGGACGTGAATAGGCTCTGGCGACGGCGCGGTCGTTGCCGGGCGGGAACTCGCCTCCACGTTCGCCGCCGCGGGCGCGGTTGTGGAAGCGGTTGTGGAAGCGGGTGGATTGTCGGGCGCCGCGGAGCTTTGGCTCTTGGTCGCGAAATCCACGTCCATCCTGCCGGCTTCGATGTGGTCGCCGTTATGCAATACTTGAACGTTATCGAAAAACGTGGCGGTATATCGCTGCTGCGTTTCGGCCGGCTCCGTCGTCGGCGCGACGGCCGCCGCTGGTGCGGCAATGGCCGCCGTTGCGGGCGCGGCGGGCACGGCCGGAGCCGCTGTCGCCGGTTGCGCCGAAAATTCGCCGGCGTTGGAAATCGTCAAATCGGTCCCATGCGCCATTTCCAGCGATTTCAGCCGCTTGTCCAAGTCGTTCCAATACAGCACCAACCCCGTCCCGACGAACGAATAATCCCGGGCCCGCACCGTGACCGGAACGTCCTCGGCGTGAACGGTCTTCCCGGCCGAGTCCACGAATTCCTCCGTGAAGAGCCGAAAAGTATCGTTGTCGAACTCCGCGTTGGTCATCGTCATGGTCATTTCGGCGTCGCCCTTTTGCTGCAAGGCCGGCGAGGCGAACAGCTTCACCTTCACGTTGCGGAGATTGCCGTTGCGCGGCGGATCGGTGGGAGAGTTGGACATCACGCCCTTGTCCGTTCCGGGCGCGAAGCGAATGACCCCGTCATCGCCTTCGATTTGCAATATCTGATCGTCGCTGAGGTAAAACCGAATCACCGGATAGGTCACTTTCACCGTGCCGTCCGGCTGCGGATCGTAGTAATCCGATTTGAATTGATAATAAAGCTGACCCTCGCGATCGAATTGCTTCACCCATGCGCCGGAGCCGGGCTTTATCAATGCGTTGGGGTCGCCGGCATTGGCGGGAAAACTGTCCGGCGCGTTATCGCCGCCCATCGACCCGCCGTATTTCGGCTGGAAATGAAGATAGGCGGCGAAAGCCCCGGCCAACGCGATCAGCGTCACCAGGATGAGAAGGATTTTTCTCATCGCGACGCCTTAACCCTCGCCCACGTCCAGCATGCGCAGGACCACCAGGTCCTGAACGTCAATCAGGCCCACAGGCCGGTCCTGGTCGTCCACGACCGGCAATTCGTCGATGCGGTGCTGGCGCATGACGGCCATCGCCTCGCTGGCCATCGCGTTCTCCGCGATGCGCTTGGGCGAGCGGGTCATGACCTGGCCGATCGGCCGGCTCAGGGCTGTGCCGTCGTTGTCCGTCACCAGCCGGCGAAGATCGCCGTCGGAGAAAATGCCCGAAAGTTTCCCCTTGGCATCGACCAGGACCACCGCGCCGCTGCGCCGCTTGATGTTGCTGACCTCGCGCAGCACCTGCGCGACGGTCAGGTGATCCGATGCCAGGGCAAGGTTCTCGCCGCGACGGAACGTCATCGCCTCTTTGACCCGCATGAGTTTGCGTCCGAGCTGGCCGGCGGGGTGGAACAACGCGAAATCCTCGGCGCTGAATCTCCGCAGCTTCATGACGGTCAGCGCCAGCGCATCCCCCAGCGCCATCATGGCGGTGGTGCTGGCGCTGGGCGCCAGGCCGAGCGGGCAAGCCTCCTCGATCTTCCCGATCGCCAGCACAACCTGGGCGCCTCGCCCCAAGCCGCTGGTTCGCGACGCGGTCATGGCGATCACCGGATGATCCAGCTTCTTTACCAGGCTCAGCAGCCGCAGGATTTCATCGCTTTCCCCGCTGGCCGATAGAATCAGCACGATATCGCCCCGGCGGATGGAGCCCAGGTCGCCGTGGGCGGCGTCGGAGACGGAGAGGAAATGGCTCGGCGTTCCCGTGCTGGCCAGGGTCGCCGACAACTTCCGGGCCACGTGGCCGGCTTTGCCCACCCCGCTGGTCAGCACCGAGCCGGGACATTCCAGCACCAGCCGGACGGCCCGCTCGAACGATTCGTCGATCGCCGCCGCCATGGCCCGCACCGCCGAAGCTTCCGCTTCGATCACCTGCCGCGCGAATTGGAGGGCCTCGTCATTTGCCATTGGAGCGACCCACCCTGGATTATCGGTCGGCGCACACTAAAATCAATCAACCGCCAATCAAGGACGAAGCGTGGAATATCGCGTAGAACTGGATGTTTATAACGGCCCCCTCGACCTGCTGCTCTATCTCATCAAGCGCGACGAGCTGGACATCTACGACATTCCCATCTCGCGCATTCTCGATTCCTACGTGGGTTACGTCGAGATGCTCAAGCAAATGCGGCGGGAAAACGGGCTGGATATCAACGTCGCGGGCGATTTCCTGGTGATGGCCGCCACGCTGATGGAAATCAAAAGCGCGATGCTTCTGCCCAAACCCCCGCCGGTCAGCGGCGAGGATTCCGCCGCCGCCCAGTTGGCCGACCCGCGCTACGAGCTGGTTCAGCAACTCCTGGAATACAAGCGGATCAAGGATTCGGCTGCCCTGCTGGAGAAACGGCAAAAGGAACACGAGCAACGTTTCCCGCGCGTTCCCGCCGCGGCCCCCGGCGCGGCCGACGAGCCGCCGCCCATCGACCTCGACGAAGTGCAGATTTGGGACCTGCTGACCGCCTTCGGCCGGCTGATGAAGGAGGTCGGCACCCGCGGACCGAGGATTCACGAGATCATCTACGATGACACGCCGATCGATCTCCACGCCGCCGACATCGAGGACCGCCTGATGCGCGAGGGCAAGCTGTCGTTGCGGGCGCTGATCATCGGCCGCAAAAGCCGCAGCGAGATGATCGGGATATTCCTGGCCCTGCTGGAACTGATCCGGCAGAAGAAAATCCTGGTTTTCCAGGGGGATGACCAGGTGGACATGGAGATCGCCCCGGCGCCGGAGGAACATCGCAGGACGTTCGTGGAAGCAGCCTCGCCCGACCCGGTTCCCCGGGAAGACGATGAATTGTAGGATGGGTGTACTCGCCCGCCATTCCGCGCTAAACTTCTAAACCATGATCCGACCGGCCACCATCCATGACGTTCCCCGCATTCAGGAGATCATCAATAGCCACGCCGAGTTGGGCAGGATGCTCTTCCGGAGCCTGGCCCAGCTCTACGAATCGCTGCGCGATTTCGCGGTGTACGAAATCGATGCCGACATGAACGACAGCCGGGTCGCGCCGGGGCGGGTGGTGGGCTGCACGGCCCTGTCGGTCATCTGGGCCGATCTGGCCGAGGTGCGCTCGCTGGCGGTGGACGAGGAACATCGCGGCCGGGGCATCGGACGGCAATTGGTCGAATGGGCCGCCGACGAGGCCCGGCGGCTGCAAGTCCGGCGGCTGATGAGCCTCACCTACGAGCGGGCGTTTTTCGAGAAGCTCGGCTTCGAGATTGTCGCCAAGGACAATCTACCCTTGAAGGTCTGGAGCGATTGCGTCCGCTGCCCGAAGCGCGACGACTGCGACGAGATCGCCATGGTCCGCGTCCTGCGCGACGTTCCGATGATCGTCATGCCCAAAGCCCCGCCGACGCCCAGAGGCATCGTGATCCCGGTGCTCCAGGATTCCGTCGAGGATTGACGCGGCAGTGCATGGACCCGCCTCCTGCTTGTGCGAAAACCCCCGTGATTGATAATCCCCGTCATGCGCAGACATTTCACGATTTTCGTGGTGGTCGTCGTCGGATTGGTTTGGGCCGGCAGGTGCCGCGCCGACGACTCGCTGACGGTCGCCTGCGAGAAGCCCGACGGCGTTTACAACGTCGGTCAAACCATTCGCTGGAACGTCCGGTGGACCGGCCCGGGCGCCATCGCATCCGCGGATTATTCGCTGAAACTGGGCGGACGCACCGAAGTGAAAACGGGCAAGTTGTCGTTTACCAACGGTGTCTGCGCGATCACGGCCAGGCTTGATCGGCCCAACACAATCCTGGCGGTGATTACCGCTGATTCCGCCGATGGCACGCACTTTCGAGCGGTCGGCGGCGCCGTGGCGGCGCCGGATAAAATCTTCCCCGCCGCGGCGTGTCCGCCGGATTTCGACGCTTTTTGGGATGCCAAGGTTCGCCAGCTCCACGCCGTTCCACCCAACCCGCGGCTGGTGGCCGTCGATAGCGAAAAGCCCGGCGTTGACTATTGGAAAATCACCATGGACAACGTCCGTGGAATTCACGTCCAGGGCCAGATCGCCCGTCCAAAAAATGGTGAAAAATTTCCCGCTCTCCTGATCCCCCAATGGGCCGGCGTCTATGGCCTGGATAAAAGCTGGGTGACCGATCGCGCCGCCGAAGGCTGGCTCGCGCTCGACATCAGCGCCCACGATATCCCCATCGATCAGCCCAAGGCGTTCTACAAATCACAGTTCGACGGACCGCTGAAAAATTACTGGGCCATCGGCAACGACGACCGCGATACCAGCTATTTTTTGCCCATGTATCTTTCCTGCTATCGCGCGGCCGAGTATCTCGCCGGGCGCCCCGACTGGGACGGCAAAACTCTCGTCGTCAGCGGCGGCAGCCAGGGCGGACAGCAGGCGCTCATGATCGCCGGCCTCTATCCCCATTTCACGGCGGTTTTGGCGATTCGTCCCGCTGGCGGCGACATGCGCGCCCCCGAGGCCGGCCGCGCCCCCGGCTGGCCCATGTGGTACGACTGGGCCGAAGGGAAAGACCCCGAAAAAGTGCATCACGCCAGCGAATACTACGACCCGGCCAACTTTGCCCCCCGCATCAACTGCCCCGTCCTGGTCGGCCTTGGCCTGCTCGACGAAGTCGCGGCGCCGTCCAGCATTTTTGCCATTGTAAACTGCATTTCCGCTCCCAAGGAAATCATCATCATGCCTCAGGCCACCCATCCCAGCGAAGGCGAAACCACCAAGGCGTACTACACACGCTGGGGCCTCTGGATGTGGAACCTGCGACAAGACCAAACGGCGCCCGTCCGTTGAACCAGCACCGCATGTACTTGCGGTGCTCCCGCGCCGATTGGCAATCGTCAATCAGCAACGCTATAGTCCTCCACCATGATTCACGAAAACCTGTCGCAGTCGATCGAAGACCTTTCATCCCGGATGATTGCCATCCGGGACTCTCTTTGACTTGCCCGCCAAACTTGCCCGCAGAAAAGAACTCGAAAACAAGATGGGGGAAGAGGGATTCTGGAACAACCAGGATGCCGCCAAGGGCGTCGTGGCCGAGGTCAAGGCCCTGAAGGCGGCGATCGAGCCGATCGAGGCGATGCTGCGCGGCATCGACGACGTGCGGGCACTCTATCAGTTGGCCCAGGAAGCCGGCGATGCCGAGTCCATGGACGAAGCCGACCGCACGCTGGCCGACCTGGAGAAAAAGGCCGCGAAGGTCGAGCTTCAATCCCTTCTCGACGGCAAAAATGACTCGAAAAACTGCTTCGTGCAGATTCACGCCGGCGCCGGCGGCACCGAGGCCCAGGACTGGGCCGAGATGCTCCTCCGCATGTATCTCTACCATTTCCAGCGACGCGGCTGGGACGTCGCCGAGGTCGATCGCACCTGGGGCGAACAAGCCGGAATCAAAAACGTCACCCTGCTGGTCAAGGGCGAATACGCCTACGGCTACATGCGCGCCGAGGCCGGCGTGCATCGCCTGGTCCGGCCCAGCCCGTTCAACGCCCAGAACAAGCGGCAAACCAGCTTTGCCTCCGTCGACGTCGTCCCCGATTTCGAGGAGGACGATTCCGACATCCAAATCCCCGAAGCGGACATGGACATCGTCGCCTTCGTCCGCGCCAGCGGACCCGGCGGCCAGAACGTCAACAAGGTCGCCAGCGCCGTCCGCATCACCCACAAGCCCACCGGCATCCAGGTCACCTGCTCCGTCGAACGCAGCCAGCAACAAAACAAACGCCTGGCCCTGGCCCTCCTGAAAGGCCGCCTCGAACAGATCGAGCAGGCCAAGCGCGACGACGAACTGAAGGCCCTGTATGGCGAGAAAGGCTCGATCGCCTGGGGCAACCAGATTCGCAGCTACGTGCTGGACGATCGCCGCGTGAAAGACCATCGCACCGGCGTCGAGACGACCAACGTCGAGAGCGTTCTGGACCGCGGGGAATTGGACGCGTTCATCGACGCGGAGTTGCGGAGGAAGAAGAAGGCCAAATCCGAGCGGAAATCGTCTAAGGAAACCTGACTTCGCGATTTGGCTTAATGCCGCCAGTTAGCTGTATACGAAGGAAAGGTCGGTTGCAGTATGAGCGAGATCAAGCTTTTCAAGCTTAATGGTAAGTCGGCCGCCGAAGTCGCTGGACAAGCCGTCGCGTTGGAAAAGTCGCTTCAGACATTGATCGAACTCAATCTGGAAACGTTTCTTGGCGTTCGCCTAATCACGAGCGAGCATCGCACCGGTAAGAGTCACGGTGGACGTATCGACACCCTAGGCATCGACGAAAACCACTTTCCAGTAATCATCGAATACAAGCGGGCAACCAATGAGAACGTCATGAACCAAGGGCTCTTCTACCTCGATTGGCTGCTAGACCATCGGGCTGACTTCAAGTTGCTCACGCTTGAACGCTATGGGAAGGGCACGGCGGAGAAGATCGATTGGACCGGTCCGCGGCTTATCTGTATTGCTGCCGACTTCACCCGCTATGATTTGCATGCCGTTCAGCAAATCAATCGCAATATCGACTTGGTCCGTTACCGCCGGTTTGGCGACGAATTTCTCGCGCTCGAACTTGTTCACAGCGTGTCAATGACTGAGGCTATGGACAGCGTTGAAGAAGATGAGGTGAAACCAAAAGTGAAGCAGACTGACAAGCCGGTGACGGAGGCGATTGCTGGCTTGGATGCGCAGCTTCGCGACGTATATGAAGCGATGCGAGCGTTCTTAATGGCCCTTGGCGACGACGTGAGCGAGAAGATGACCAAGCTCTACGTCGCATTTCGCCGCATTAAGAACTTTGCCAGCGTGACGGTTCAAAAGTCGTCCTTGGCCCTGTATCTGAAATTGGAGCCGACTGCTGACGTTCTCAAAGAGCCGAATACTCGCGACGTACGCACGATCGGCCATTGGGGCACGGGCAATCTTGAGGTGTCGATTCGCAACATGTCAGATTTCGAGCGGGCGAAACAGCTGATGCAAAAGGCTTACGCGGGGTCATAATTCGGACGAACCTGGCACTCTATCCGACTTTGAGCGGAGATGGCTATCGAAGTTCAATCACTCGCTGTCCGGATTCCACGGCTTCGATGATCGTTGGCAGCGCCTTGTCAAAGGCGGCAAGAAGGGCGGAATTGCGGCAATTCGGCAGCCTGACCCATAGCAATGAAGTTGCCGCATTTGGTCGGATTGCATAACGAAGGAAATCTTCATCCTTCGAGATCAATACGATGCCCTGATCTGCCGCATGTTTCCAAATAACGGTATCCGAGGCCTCGTCCAGCCCAATTTCAAGAACATGCGCGACATTATGGCCACGCGCCGCAAGAAAACGGCTGAGGGCCAAGGGAAGCTGATTATCCACCAGGAATTTCACGATCCTTGCAACACCACGTGATCAGTTTGCCGGGCGGCGTACGCGATGGCGGCCAGAATATCTTCACGTTCCAAGAACGCATAGTCGCGAAGAATTTCCTCGAAAGGCGCTCCGGCGCTCAAAAGCGACAGCAAGTCGGTTACGCGCATCCTTTTGCCGCGGATGCAAGGTTGGCCGCCGCACTTCTCCGGCTCTATCGTAATTCTCTTGAGCAATTCCGTTTCGGTCATCGCGGTTCCTGAATATGCGAATTATAGCGCATTCCACCGAAGAAGCATATCATTGCCACAACCGGCCTCATTTCGCCAGTTTCGCCACCAGTCGCTAAACCAAATACTGCGGCGGATTCACTTCGCCAGCCTTCGCATCGGTTGTCCGTGTTTGCCGAAGACTTCTCGGACGTGGCGGTCCAGGCGTTCGGCGTCTTGTCCAGGAGTCATGCGCGAATGCAGGTACAGGATGTACGCGGAGAGCGAAAGATTCAGTTTGGCGGCCTCCGCATCGAGTTGCCGGCGAAGCTCCGGGGTTGCCTGGAATTGAATGGTCTCACTCAAGGACATAAATGAAATTATCGGCGGAAGCTGCCGGTCAGGCAAGCGTTTTGATATCCGGGTTGAGTTCACTCAAGGCGCTACTAGATCGATCGTGCTGACGCTATACGCCGGCATCGTGTAGCCAAAATTCGCCGGATCCTTCAGCGATATTTGTCCGGCGCGTACGGGCCTGGGGCTTGAGTGGGTCAATTGGTAAACGTTGCCGATGGCGAAGGGCTTGCTGTTGTCCAATTGCAGATTGGCCGTGATCGGGTGGCCGGTTTTGTTGATCGCGACAATCACCATGCGATTGGGATCGGAAGAATCGAGGCTGGCGTAAACCGACGTGCCGGGCACGTCATCCGTGGCGGCGGAAATGGAGGTGTCGCCGAACGAGCCGTTCCTGCCGTCGAAATTCCGATACATTTCAAATCCGCCGGCGGTGTACGGCTCGACCGAAGCCCCGGGCCATTCATTGGCCGAATAAACGTCGGTGCGGCCGAAGATGCCGAGAACGTCCGCCTCGGCGATCCCGCCGGAGATGTCCCCGCCGCCGCCGTAGTTGTATTCGCTGATGGCCAGTTTCGTGCCAGGATAGTCCTCGGCGATTTTCTTTTGCAATGTTGGGATCGCGTTCAGGGGCTTGTGCCACTTTTGCGTGATCCAACTGGTCTCGATGTAGGTGGGGTCCCAGAGCGACCGGGGCGCTTGTAGCCGGCCGGCCACGATGTCGGGATTGGACTTTTGTGTGACGACCCGCACGCCGCCGCCGGTTGCCTCCGGATAAAAATGCACGTCCAGGACGTCGAGCAGCCGTTTGCCCGCCGCCGCGCCCGCGCGCGCCAATTGCTGCAAATAAAACACCTGAAAATCGCGGCCGTTGGCGTCCGGAGCCTCTTGCAGGCTAACGTATCCATTCCACCCATAATTCGCCGGCCCGAAAATCAGCGCCTTCGGCTCGACGTTCTTGATCGCCGTCGCGTAGGCGACGGTCTTTTGAACCAGCTCGGCATACGTGGTTTTCGCGGGATGCACCTCGGCATGAGTCTCCGCCCAAATGTCCGGCTCATTGTCCAACACGAAAAAGATGGGCCGATTCGGGTCTGTTTGGCCGTAGGGATAATTCGTCCGGACCCAATTGACGAATTCATCCTGATAAACCACCGGCGCGTTGGGATCGGGCGTCAACGTGAACGGCGCCCCCTTTTCCGGCGCCTCGCGATGAAAGCGGGTCTGAAGATAATCCGGCCCGCTCTTGCGAACGTCGCCGTCCCTCTTTTCGTCCGCCGACACATAGCCGATGATCGGAACGGTAATCAGTGCGGCGGCGTTATGCTCGTACGCATTCTTCAACATCGCGGCAATCGGCGCGCCCGGCGTGGCGCCCGGGAAAAAATCGTCGTTTTGGAAGTGGTAGTCGTTGCCGGCGTTGGACGCGTTGGTGATCCAGTTGTACGCCGTCGTGCGGTTTCCGCCGAACCGCACAAACGTGGCGTTTGCCCAAGCCGCGTCGATCGGCTGGTTCACGCCATAAATCAGGCGAGAAATCGGCTTCACGTCTTTCCGGGCGTCGATCGTGAAGTGAACGACGCTCTGCGCCCAAGCGGGTCCGCCCAGGAAAGACGATACGAGCACAAGAATGAATAGGTAACGCATACGCCGGTATAATATACATGAAATTGCATTCGCGTCACGCAATGCGCGCCGCTGGAGCCGGGATTCATTTCGCCAGTTTCGCCACCAGCCGCCACACGAGATGCGGCGAAAGCGGGCGCAGCTGCGTTTTGTTGAAATCGTCCACCAGCTTCTCGAATCGCTTCGTATACGGCAGCCGATCGCGCTTGCCGATGTCCTTTCCCAGCAGATCGCGGATGTTTTGCTCGGCTTCGGCCGCCACGTCGGGCGATGGGCTGCGGGCCTCGCCCAGCTTGGGCAGCTTGCCGCCTTTCCGCAGGTTCAGCAGATGCCTCCAGACCTCGCGGCGCGTCGGCTTGGGCTGGGGGTGCTGGACCGAGTAGAGGTCGTACAGTTTCTCAAACTGCGGCGTGTACGGAAGATCGTCGGCCGTCCGGCCGACCTCCTGATATAACCGCACCAGAAGCTCGCGTTTTGCCGGGACCGACGCCTCCACGCCGGAGAATAGCATGGTGGGAGCGGCCGCATCCTCGGTGGCATTGCCGCCGGCCGATTCCGTCGTCCGATCCAGCAGCAACAGCACGTTTCCGAACGGGTCTTTGACCGCCGCCCGGTATCCGCGCGTGGCCTGCCGCGGCGGCTGGACGAATTTCAACTGAAGCTGCACGCGCCGGTTGTAAAGATCGCGAACGTCGTCCACCAGGTAATAGATTTCCTCGGCCGGCTGATCGGGATCGGCGCGAAGCACCAGTTCGGTCGCGCCGTCGCTCATGAGAAGGCTGGCCGTTTGGTTGTCCTGCCGGAGCAGTTTCATCCCCAGAACGTCGCGGTAATAGTGGACGGCGCCCGCCAGGGCGGGAACGCGGAGGAGGATTCGGTCAATTCGGAGAAGCATGTTGGAAAAACCCGAAATCCGAAATCCGCCTAGTGGCCTATTCCGATTGAACGGCCGGAAATGTGATCCATTCGTGTAAAGGCCATACATGGTCGGCCAAGCCCGCCGACATGGCGGGCGTTCGTT
>JBEKKC010000061.1:0-23218 GCA_050010915.1 Tepidisphaeraceae bacterium
AATAATCGGCTATTTTGGCAACGGAACCTTTTCCCAGACTGGTGGCACCAACACGGTGATGGCTGGCACTTTGAACTACATCGACATTGGCTACAGCGCCGGCACCAACGGCACCTATAGCCTTGGCGGCACGGGTGTACTCTCGAATGGTTATCAGGAGGTTGTCGGGGTTTTTGGCACGGGCACGTTCAACCAGTCCGGCGGTACCAACACGATCACCGGGGGCAATGATTTGTGTCTCGCTAGCAACGGTGGTTCAACGGGTAACTTTACCCTCAGTGGCGGCAGCACAATGGTCGGAGGAAACGCCTACGTCGGTGGTTCCTTCGCGGGCTCCGGCGGCAAGGGCACGTTGACGGTCAGCGGCAGCGGCGCGCTCTCGGTCAACGGGACGTTAACAGCGTACGATGGGCACGGCAGTGCGATCAACCTCAACGGCGGAACGATCACCACCGGGTCAATTAATCTGTCGGGTAACCCGGCGCTGTTTAACTGGACGGCTGGCACGCTGAACGTGACCAATGGCAATCTCTCCGTCGGATCCGATGCTACCCTCGGTTCCACCCTGACGCTTTCCAGCGCTCAGACTTTGGGCGTAGCGGGTCCGGGCGGCACGCTGACCGTCTCAGGCAGCGGAACGTTAAACTTGAATGGGGGGACGATCAATGTCAGCTCGGCAGGAACGGTCAACCTCACGCCTTCGCTCACCATTGATTCCGGCTCGTCGGTGGTGATGTCTGGCGGGCTGGTTACCGACAGCGCCGACGAAATCGTCGGCAACAAAAACACCGGATTATTCAACCAGAGCAGCGGCACAAATACCTGTTCGGAGCTTGCCGTCGGCCAAGGGGTGGGTTCTGAAGGAACGTACTCTCTCAGCGGCAACGGCTCAGTCGTAATGAATGGAGCAGGCAGCTTTGAATACGTTGGTTATAGCGGTGGCGGTACATTTAACCAGACCGGCGGCACAAACACGCTCAATTCCGCGCCATTAGTCTTGGGCGACGTGAGCGGTTCGAACGGCACATATGCAATGGGCGGAGGCACGCTGGCGGCTGGCACGAGGGAATACGTGGGATACGACGGGACCGGAAACTTCAACCAGAGCGGCGGCACGAATTATATTGGCGGCCCCGCCGAACTGGACCTTGGGGTCAGCGCCGGCTCGATCGGAACTTACACGCTCAGCGGGGGGACACTGTCGGTCGATGGCAATGCCTACGTTGGGGGTTCAAGCTCGGGACCAGGTGGCACGGGAGTGTTGACAGTCAGCGGCAATGGCACACTCAACGTGGGCACGTTGACGGCGTACAACACACCCGGCAGTGCGATCAATCTCAGCGGCGGCACGCTTTCGGTCGGCACATTGAACCTGAGCGGAAACCTGTCGCTTTTCAACTGGAGCAGCGGAACCCTCAGCCTTGGTTTTTCTCCTAGTAATGGCTTGGTAGTTGATACAGTGGCGGCGCCTAATAATATGGGTTCATCATTCACCTTGGGAACCGGCCAGACCCTTTCTGCCTACACAGAGTATGTGGGGCTTAGCGGAAATGGCACGTTTACCCAATCCGGGGGAACCAACGAAGGACCGTTGTCAGACACCCAAAACCTGGATCTTGAAATCGGGGCTCAGCTCGGATCAACGGGCACCTATATTCTTTCCGGCGGTCTCTTGCAAACTTCCAATGAGGACGTTGGGTATAATGGGAATGGAACTTTCATCCAAAGCGGCGGTGAGCACACGAATAATAACGGTAGTTTCGGAATTGTGATAGGCGCAAATTCTACCGGCACATACATCCTTTCAGGAGGGACTCTCAGTTCCTATGTAAGTCTGGGCGAGGGCGGCTCCGGAACGTTCACCCAAAATGGCGGCACGTTTTTGGCTAAAGGTGGTTTTGATGTCGGCAGTTACCCTGGTGCCACGGGAACCTATATCTTGACTGCAGGGGATTTAGACGCGCAAGTCGGTTTCGGCGCCATCGAATGCGTCGGAGATGGTGGGTCCGGAACTCTCATACAGTCGGGCGGCACCAACACCATCGAACCTGATCCTAGTGAGTCTCTCCTCATTGTCGGGGATCAAACAGGCTCGACTGGAACCTATGAGCTTGAGGGCGGAATCCTCAATATACAAGGCAGTGCGTACATAAGCGGTGATCCTTACAACGGCGCGGGTGGCAGCGGCACCCTTACGGTCAGCGGTGGGCAAGCAACGATGCAGTTGCTCTACGTCTACAACACGCCCGGAACGACCGTCAACCTCAGCGGCGGGACGCTTTCGGTCGGCACCCTAAACCTCAGCGGGAATTCGTCGCTTCTCAACTGGACTGGCGGAACCCTGAGCATCACGGGCAGCAACGGCCTCGTTATAGACACCGTCGCCACGCCGAACGCAGGATCGAATTTCTCCGTTGGACCGAATGATGTTCTCAACGTAGCCAACAACGAGTACGTGGGCTACACCGGCAACGGCACCCTTAGCCAATCGGGGGGCTCTAATTCCGCAAGCGAATTATTCCTTGGCTTCAGCGCGGGAAGCGAAGGAGCGTATTCCCTCAGTGGCACCGGATCACTTTCCACGACTTCGGGGGAAATCGTCGGAGATCAGGGCAGTGGCACATTCGTGCAATCTGCGGGAATCAACACCTTGACCGGCGGTCCTGCTTTGATCCTCGGATCTGCCCACGGCGCGAATGGCCAGTACACCTTGAGCGGCACGGGGATAATCACAGCCAACACGGAACTCATTGGTTACGTCGGTGACGGAACTTTTATACAGAGCGGTGGATCAAATAATGTGAATGGGCTCGCTCTGGCAATAGCAAGCGGTTCAAATGGCGTCTATTCCCTGAGCGGTACCGGATCGCTCGCCGTTATCCACGATGGTTACGAGACTATCGGTTACGGAGGGATTGGAACCTTCACACAAACCGGTGGCACAAATTCCATGACCGGAGCCCACGGCAGTCTGAGTCTGTACGTCGGGGACACTGGCGGTTCCGTAGGCACTTACTTTCTTTCGGGCTCCGGGTTGTTATCCGCCAGCAGCGAATCCATTGGCTACCAGGGTACCGGAACTTTCAATCAGACCGGCGGAAGTAATACTGTCAGTGTTGGACTTTACGTCGGCGATAACGTCGCGAGCGCCAATGGGACGTATTCCCTCTCCGGCAGCGGCGTACTTTCGGCCAAGGTTGAATACGTTGGCAACGAAGGGAGCGGGACATTCAATCAATCTGGGGGAACCAACACCGTCGGTCCCCGGGTCAATGTCGATGGGAACCTCTTGGTCGGCTATGCAGTTGGCTCGACCGGGTCATACACACTTTCCGCCGGCTCGCTCTCGGCCGCGAGCGAATACATCGGCAATGGCGGGTCGGGAATCTTCAACCAATCGGGCGGAACGAACACAATCGTTTCTTCTGGGTATGGCCTTGTCCTCGGTTATGGGGTGGGCTCGGGAACTTACAGTATCAGCGGTGGAACCCTCTCCTTGGAAGCGACCGATGGAATATATGTGGGTATTGCCCCTGGCGCCGCCACCGGCGTCTTCAATATCAGCGGTGGGCAAGTGACTTGTGCCGACACCCTTTCCGTTTTCAACAGAGCCGGAGACTCACTGAATATTAGCGGCGGCACTCTTTCAGTCGGCGGATTATATCTCAGCGGGAATTCATCTCTTCTAAACTGGACTGCTGGGACGCTGGCTATCACCGGTTCCATCGCGAATACTGCCATCACGGTTCCGAGCGCGGGCAAACTGATCTTCGAGCCGAACACGACGGCGGTGACCACGCTGAACAGTTTGACGATTTCCCCCGGCGGGATTGTCGACCTGGAGAACAACCACATCTTCATCGACTACGGCAACGGTCCCGATCCGATCACGACCATCGCCGGGTACATCAAATCCGGCTACAACGGCGGCGGATGGAACGGCCCCGGCATCATTTCGTCGACGGCGCGAACGCCGACCAACGGTTTGCTCTACGGCGTGGGCTACGCCGACGGGGCGGACGGTGTCGTCGCTGGGCTGTCCTTCGGCCAGATCGAAGTGATGTATACCTTGCTGGGCGACGCCAACCTTGACGGCCTGGTCAACGGATCGGACTTCAACATCCTGGCTGCAAACTTCAACCAGAGCATCACCGGCTGGGACCAGGGCGACTTCAACTATGACGGCCTGGTCAACGCCGCCGACTTCAACGAGTTGGCGGCGAACTTCAATCAGGGCGTGAGTGGCGCAAATGTGTCAACTGGCGACGTTGCCGCCCTGGAGGCCTTTGCCGTAGCCAATGGATTACCCATGCCGACGTTCGCCAATGTTCCAGAGCCAGCGAGTGCCGCAATGATGGTGATGGCTGGATTGGGAACTCTCCGCCGGCGGCGACGATTTTTGCGCTAGTCGGCTCCTTTCGAATCACGATAGAGCGAGCCGATCATCGCCAAGATCAACAGAATACAATAGCTCGGGCGAGGTGCCGAGCTTGGCGGCCAGGTCCAGCGCCGAATCGGCGGTGATTCCTCGCTTGCCGTTGATCAATTCATTGAGCCGGGCCACGGTCCAACCGAGACGCTTGGCAAACGCCCGCTGCGACACGCCGGACGGCGCCAAAAACTCTTCCAGCAGCATTGGACCGGGATGAATTGGATTGGGCGGGCGCATGGGAAATATCCGCTTATCGAAACAGCGGCTGAAGGAGCAGGTGAATCAGGACATAGGTCACGCCCGCCATGAACGCCGAGCAGGGGATGGTGAGAATCCATGCCATGACGATTCGCTGGCCCCAGATCCATCGGACGGATCGCACGCCGCGCATGGTGCCCACGCCGAGGATCGATCCGGTGATGGCATGGGTGGTGGAGATCGGGATTTGGCAGAAGGTGGCGCCGATGATGGTGGTGGCGGCGGAAAGCTCGGCGCAGAATCCGCCGACGGGCGTCAGGCGGGTGATGCCCGTTCCCATGGTTTTGACGATGCGCCATCCGCCGAAAATCGTTCCCAGCGCGATGGCCGCATTGCAGGCGAGAATGATGGGCAGGCCATATTCGTTGTGAACCCAGGGTGGCGAAACGCTTGCGTAAACGGTCCATGGCGCGTGTCCGCCGGCGGTGAGGAGCAGGACGATGACTCCGATGGTCTTCTGCGCATCGTTGCCGCCGTGCCCCAGGCTGTAAACGCCGGCGCTGAGCAGTTGCAGGCGGCGGAAGCGGGCATCGACGCGGTGTGGGGTGGTGCGGCGGCACATCCACGCCACCGCCACCATGTTGATCGCTCCCAGCAGAAAACCGATCATCGGTGAAAGGAACAGAAACAGAATGAGCAGTCCCCAGCCCTTGCCGAGGATGATGGCGCGGAATCCGGCCTTGGCAATGGCCGCGCCCGCCACGCCGCTCACCAGCGCGTGCGAGGAGCTGGTCGGGAGGGACAAAAGCCAGGTGATGATGTCCCAGATAATCGCTCCAATCAATCCGCCGAGCACGACAAACACGTCGACGAATCGCGTATCGACGAGGCCCGATCCGACGGTTTTGGCCACTCCGGTCCCGAAGACGAAGGCGGCGGCGAAGTTGAAAAATCCCGCCCAGATCACGGCCTGCCGCGGCGAGAGCACCCGCGTGGAAACCACGGTGGCGATCGAATTGGCGGCGTCGTGAAAGCCGTTGAGAAAATCGAAAACCAAGGCCACGCCGGCGATGAAAAAAATCAGACCCAGATGGGCGACCGGAAAATTCACCGGAGCCGTCGTCGTCATCAACAGTGCGGCAAGCGTCATTCGATTTCCGAAGAAACTCCGCCCAATCGCGCCGCACAACCGGGGCGCGTGGAAGGCTTCGCCTCCACAGCAGAAGGCATCGCCTCCACAGGCGCCGGCCCTATCCGTTCTTCAACACAATTCGCTCCAGCGTGTTTCCCACGTCCTCGCATCCGTCGATGGCCTCTTCAATGTAGTCGAACAGCCGGGTCCACTTCATCACGTCCAGCGTTGGAGTGTTGCCCTCAAACAATTGGCTGATGGCGGCATAGTTGACGTCATCCCCGACGCTTTCCAGCCGGTGAATTTCGATCAGAACCTCTTTCAATTCAGAAAGCTTGCGGCTCTTTCGCAGTCGATGGACCGCGTCGCTCAACGCGATTGTCGCCTGCACCAAAACGTCCGTCTGCTGCTTGAACAACGCCGGCATCGCATCGACGTGATAGATCTTAAATCGCTTGGCCAGCGCATCGATGGTGTCGATGATGTCGTCCATTCCGTTCACCAGTTCGTGAATGTCCTCCCTGTCGAAGGGCGTGATGAACGTTTGATCCAGCCGTTCCAGCGCCTTGTGCATCAGATCGTCAGCCTGGTGCTCCTCCTGGCGGATGCGCTGGACCTCGTCTTCTATTTCCGGGAAATGCCTCGCCAAGGTCCGCAAATGCTCGGCGCTGGAAATGGCGTGAACGGCCAGCCGTTCAAACAGATCGAAGAAGACCGTGTCTTTCGGGAAAAGATTGATCATCAAACCCAGCTCCGCTGACTTAAGTCAGCCACGTTGGCCTGAAAGGGGAACCGAATTTTACGGAAGGGCCCCGGCAACACAAATAAACGCCAGGGAATTATCAGGATAAGGAATTATCAGGATTTGGACAGGCTTTCGTTAACCCGTTGATTCATTCCCTTCCCAACGGGGAAAATGAACGGACGGTCACGATTATGTTCCAGCGTTCGTAACGTCCGCCCCACCGCCCTTTCCAAATAATCCCCCGAATTGTAATCCGCTCCATGTTTGTCCCACCCCCGGAATCGTTACAATATCGTCCCGTTCGCACCTCAAGATCGAAGGAGGTCCCTATGGCGGTGTTTGGCCTCATATTCTCCGCGCCCCTGGCGGTGGACATGCCGGATGTCTCTTCCGTCCCGGCGGCCGTCTGGTGGGTCGTGGCGGGGATCGCGGCGCTCATCTTCGTCTCGATCTTCCTCGGCATCCGATCCATCCCCAACAACTGCGTCGGGATCATCGAAAAGAAATGGTCCGGCAGGGGGTCCGTCAGCGGCGGCCGGATCATCGCCCTCGACGGCGAGGCCGGCTATCAGGCCGACCTGCTCCGCGGTGGAATCCATCTGTTCTACTGGCCGTGGCAATATCGCATCCACAAGGTTTCGCTGGTCATCGTTCCCCAGGGAAAGATCGGATACGTCTATGCGCGCGACGGCGAGCCGTTGCCGCCCAGCCAAACCATCGGCCGGGTCGTGGACTGCAATCTTTTCCAGGACGCCCGGAAATTCCTCGGCGATTCCAAATCCTCGCAAGCCCCAATCGGCCAGCGCGGCCGGCAACGCGTGATCCTCCGCGAGGGTGTTTACGCCATCAACCTGGCCCTTTTCGTCGTCGTCACCCAGGATTGCGTTTACCGCCTTGAAATGACCGGCCGCCAGGAACTGGCCACCATCGTCGGCTGGCAAAAAGAAATGAACGACATCGGCGGATTCGATCCCGTCGTCATCGGCGCGCCCGTCACCACCGAAGATCAACTGACGCCCGGGAAAACCATGTCGGTCGACAGCATCGGCATCGTGACCGTTCACGACGGACCCAGCCTCGCACCCGGCGAGATCATCGCCCCGGCCGTCGGCAACGACAGCGTCGATCCCAACTATCACAACAACTTCCAGGACCCCGAAGCCTTCCTCCGCGCCGGCGGCCGGCGCGGACGGCAATACGTCCCGCTCACCGATGGAACCTATTTCATCAACCGCTGGTTCGCCACCATCGAGATCATCGCCAAGACCGTCGTCCCCATCGGCTACGTTGGAGTGGTCGTCAGCTATTACGGCCCGATGGGCGCCGACGTTTCCGGCGAGAGTTTCCGCCACGGCGAACGCGTCGCCCGCGGCGAACGCGGCGTGTGGGAAAAACCCCTCGGACCCGGCAAATATCCCTTCAACACCTACGCCGGAAAACTCATCCTCGTCCCCACCACTAACTTCGTGCTTCACTGGATCACCGGAAAGAGCGAGAGCCATCATTACGACGAAAGCCTCCGCAGCATCGACCTCGTGACCAAGGACGCCTACGAGCCGCTGTTGCCCCTCAGCATCGTCGTTCACATCGACTACCAGCGCGCCCCCAGCGTCATCCAGCGCTTCGGCGACGTGAAAAAACTCATCACCCAAACGCTCGACCCGATGCTCAGCGCTTATTTCCGCGACGTGGCCCACAAAAAAACCATGCTGGAATTATTGCAGCATCGCGACGAGATCCAGATCGAATCGCGCAACGAGTTGCAGAAACGGTTCCACGAGTTCGACATCGAATGCGTGGACGTTCTGATCGGAAAACCCGACACGGCCGAGGTCGGCACCGGCTCGGGCAAGATCGAAACGCTGCTCGAACAACTCCGCACCCGCCAATTGAGTATCGAGCAACTGGAAACCTACGACCGCCAACGTGCCGCGGCGGAAAAGCTTCGCTCCCTGACCGAAGCCCAGGCCATCGCGGCCAAGCAGGCGGAATTGACCAACTCGCAGGTGCAAATCCGCATCGCCGAGAACCAGGGCGACGCCGATCTTTCCCGCTCCCGCAAACAGGCCGAGCAGACGGTCGTTGTCGCCGAGGCGGAACTGGCCCGCTCGCGCCGGCAGGCCGAGCAAACCGTCGTCACCGCCCAGGCCGACAGCCAATCCCGCATCCTCGCCGGCCGCGGCGAATCCACCCGGTCCCTGCAAGTCGGACTCGCCGAGGCCACGGTCCTGTTGCGCAGCATCACCAGCTTCGGCGATCCGCGCTTGTATGCCCTGACCAAAGTGGCCGAACATCTCTCCAAAGCCACGCAACCGCTGGTTCCCGAGCGCGTCTTCACCGGCGGCGGCCAGACCACGGACGGTCAAGCCACCGGCGGCGGCATGCTCGGCACGCTATTGGCCCTCCTGGTCGCCGAAAAGAGCGGCTTCGCCATCACCGAAAACCCCGAGATGGCTTCGTTGAAAGAATTGGCCGACAAGATGACCAAGCAGGTCCTGGAAACGCTGGAAGAAACGAACGGCAACGGCGCGCCCACGCCGCCGGCGAAGGTGGCCGGGCGAGTTTCGACGTAGAAAATCACCGCCCGATCAGTTGCATGAACTGTTCAACGGTCAAACCGGCGTCTGTGATGATACGCCGGAGCGTGCCGGATCGGATTTGTTTGTGGTCAGGAACGACGGCCCTGGCGTAAGGCTCACCGCGGCGCAGGATCATGTGGCTTCCGCTCTGGCGGCGTAAGACGAAGCCGGCACGTTCCAGGGCGCTGCGGACTTCTCGGCCGGACAGGTCGGTGGGGAGCTTGGCCACGATCTTGCGTTCCCCCGCTACGCGGCCTCAACTTCGACGAACTCCTTGCCGGCCTCGGTGGGGACGGGATCGCCCGCGTCGCGGCAATCCTCGACGTAAAGCTCGATGGCCTCACGGATGTTGGCAAGCGCCTCAGCGCGGTTATCTCCCTGACTGACGCACCCCGGCAGCGCGGGCACGCTGGCGACGTAGCCGCCATCTTCTTCCATTTCCAAAACGACCGTGTAACGCATGATGGTTCTCCAGTCGGATCGTAGCCAGACAGGCGCGGCCGTTCAAGATTTCCCTCCCTTTATATCTCCAGCATCTGCCGCGTCGGTTCTTCCAGGTATTGCTTGAGGCGCACGAGGAAGCTGACGGATTCGCGGCCGTCGACCAGGCGATGATCGTAGCTCAATGCCACGTACATCATCGAGCGGATTTCGATCTTGTCGTTGACGACAACGGGGCGTTTCTGGATGGCGTGCATGCCGAGGATGCCGCTTTGGGGGGGGTTCAAAATCGGGGTGCTGAGCAGGCTGCCGAAGACGCCGCCGTTGGTGATCGTGAACGTTCCGCCGGAGAGTTCTTCCAGGGACAGTTTTCCGTCGCGGGTGGCGCCGGCGAGGCGTTTGATCTCGGATTCGATTTTGGCGAATGACATTTTCTCGGCATTGCGGAGCACTGGCACCGCCAGGCCGCGCTCCGTGCTGACGGCGATGCCCAGGTTCACGAATTGGTGATAGACGACATCGTCGCCTATGATGAAGGCGTTGACCTTGGGGAATTCCTTGAGGGCCAGGATGCAGGCGCGGGCGAAGAAGCTCATGAGCCCCAGCCCGACGCCGTGGACTTCCTGGAACCGGTCCTTGAATTTGTTGCGCAGCTCGATGATGGAGGTGAGGTCCACCTCGTTGAAGGTGGTGAGGATGGCGGCGGTGTGCTGGGCGAGGAGCAGGGTTTCGGCGATGCGTTTGCGGATTTTGCTCATGGGCGCGCGGTGGATGCCGGTAGAATCGTAGGCGATCGGCTGCGCCGTGGGCGCGGGCTCCTTCTTTCGCTCGGGCGCGGGAGCGGGCTCGGCGGCCGGCTCCGGCCGATTGCGGGCGGAAAGATATGTTTCGACGTCTTGGCCGGTAAGCCGGCCCTTGGGGCCGGTCGCGGGGATCGACTTGGGATCGAGTTGATTCTCGGCAACCATCCGCCGAACCGCGGGGCTGAAATCTTCCAGCGGGTCATGGGCGAGCGTCGGAGGCGTGGGGGCGGGGGCGGGCTTTTTCTGCTCAGCAGGCTTGGCGCTCTTGAAGCCGGTGGGATCGATCTCGGCGATCACATCGCCCACTTCCACCATTTCTCCCTCGCGTTTTTTCGGGTGAATGATGCCGGCCGATTCGGCGGTGACGTCGGCGTTGGCCTTGTCGCTTTCCAATTCGCAGATCGGCTCATCGACGCCGACGGTTTGTCCGTCCTGCTTGTGCCATTTGAGGAGCTTGGCCTGTTTGACCGATTCGCCGAGAGCGGGAACTTTTACCTGGATCGCCATGGTTTGGTCCTTCTCTGAACCGATGTTTTAGTCGCCGCCGACGCCGGAGCCGTGGGCGACTTTTTCCAACTGCGGTTCCGTTTCGGCGGGTTTGGATTCCATCGTCGGCGGCGCGGGCAGGTCCAAGGCCCGGGAAATAATGTCCGCCTCCTCCTGATCGTTGATGCGCTTGGAACCGACGGCGGGGCTGGCGGACTCCTCGCGGCCGAAATAGTTCAGCACGGCGGTCTCCGGCAGCATCGGCTCCAGCCGGTCGGACATGAACACCCAGGCCCCGCGGTTCTTCGGCTCCTCCTGCACCCAGCCCACGTCGTGGGCGTTGCGGTACTTGGCGAGGATCGCCTGCAACTCGGCCTTGGGATACGGATACAACTGCTCGACGCGCACGATGGCGACGTCCTGGCTTCCGGCTTTTTCGCGGGCGGCTTCCAGCGTGAAATAAATCTTGCCGCTGCACAGCAGCAGCCGCCTCACCCGATCGCGCGACGGAAACGTGCGATCGTCGATCACCAGATGGAACGATCCGTCCGTCAGATCGCTCAGCACCGAGATGGCATCGCGGAGATTGGCCTTGGGCATCATGAGAATCAGCGGCTTGCGGAAATTGCGCTTCATCTGCCTGCGAAGCACGTGGAAATATTGTGCGGGAGTGCTGGGATAGACGACCTGAATGTTGTCCTCGGCGCCCAGGGCGAGAAAGCGGTCGAGATAGGCGTAGGAGTGTTCCGGCCCCGAGCCTTCGTAGCCGTGGGGCAGCAGCATCACCAGTCCCGACATTTTCCCCCATTTGGATTCGGCGGCGACGATGAACTGGTCGATGATCGGCTGGGCCATGTTGACGAAATCCCCGAACTGCGCCTCCCAGATCACAAGGTTGCGCGGGTCGGCGGTGCTGAATCCATACTCGAATCCCAGGACCGCCAACTCCGACAGCATCGTGTTCACGACGATGATGGGCGCCTGGTGTTCGGCGATGTTCGCCAGGGGGACGTATTTGTCGCCGTTGTTGTAATCGCGCAGGGCGGCGTGGCGGTGGGTGAAGGTGCCGCGCTGCGTATCCTGCCCGACGAATCGGACGGGGATTCCCTCGAGGAGCATGCTTCCCAGCGCGAGCATTTCCGCCCCACCCCAGTCGATCGGAGCTTTGCCCAGCGCCATTTCAAGCCGGCGGCTCAGCAAGCCCTTGAGCTTGGGATGAACGGTGAAGCCGGCGGGAACGCGGGTGGCGCCCTCGCCGACTTTCCGCAGAACCTCGGCCGGAACCTTGGTGACCGCCGACCAATCCGCCCCCGCGCGGCAATAGCCCTTCCAAATGCCCCCGAAGGACGGCGGGAGGCTCACGGCGGTCGGCATGCTTTGCCGGGCGTTGTTAAGCGCTTCGTCGAGCCGGCGGCGGCATTCGGTCTTCATCTCCTCCAACTTTTCAGCAGAGATAATGCCCTGATCGAGCAGTTGCTTGGCATAGATATCGCGGACGGAGTTTTTGGCGGCGATTTCGCGGGTCATCACCGGCTGGGTGAAACCGGGCTCGTCCTGTTCGTTGTGGCCGTTCTTGCGATAACACCAGAAGTCGATCATGACGTCGCAGTGGAATTCCTGCCGGAAGGCGATCGCCAGCCGGGCGGCATGAATGCAGGCCTCGGGGTCGTCGCCGTTGACGTGGAAAATCGGGGCCTGAATCATCTTGGCCACGTCGGTGGGATACGGGGTGAAGCGGCCCTGGCGCGGCAACGTGGTGAATCCAATCTGGTTGTTCACAATCAGGTGGATCGTGCCGCCGGTGCGATAGTAGGGCAACTCCGAGAGTCCCAGGGTCTCGTGGACGATTCCCTGTCCGCAGAAAGCCGCGTCGCCGTGGATAAGGATCGGGACCACGCGGGTGCGGGTCGCGTGATCGCCGCGATAGTTTTGCTTGGCGCGAACGATCCCGACGACGACCGGATCGACCAGTTCGAGATGGCTGGGGTTGTAGCTCAGGGCAATGTGGATGTTTTGGTTGTACTTTGTCAGGCGGTCCTGGGCATAGCCGAGGTGATACTTGACGTCGCCGTCGCCGTCCTGGCCTTCGTGGGTCCTACCCTCAAATTCGCGGAAGATGACCTCGTAGGGCTTGTTGACGACGTGCGCCAGGACGTTGAGTCGGCCGCGATGCGACATGCCCATCACGACTTCCAGAATCCCCAGCGAAGCCCCGTCATCGACGAGTGTATTGAGAAGCGGGATCAGCGCCTCGCCGCCTTCCAGACCGAAGCGTTTTTGTCCCGGCTGCTTGAGGGCGAGGAAATCTTCCAATCCCTGGGCGACCATGAGTTCGTACAGCAGCGCCTGCCGCTCCGCGGCCGTCAGGACCGGACGGTTGAGAATCGGCTCCATGCGCTCAATGAGCCATTCGCGCTGCGCCTTGTCGGTAATGTTGACGAACTCGACGCCCAGCGTACTGCAATAAGTGGTCCGCAGCTTATCGATGAGATCACGGAGCGTTCCGTCGAAGGGGCCCTGGAAATCCGTTTGGGTGACGCGCTTGTCCATGTCCGCGGGCGTCAGGCCAAACTGCGAGAAGTCGAGCAGCGCGTGACTGGCCCGGTTGTGTCCCAGCGGATCGAGGTTGGCGATGAAGTGCCCCAGCTCGCGGTATGAATGGACCAGATTTTTCGTTTCCACGCCGGCGCGGGCCTGGCTCGGGGTGAGTTGGCCGTCGGCGTCGAACGCGCCGCTCAGGGCGGCGGCACGTCCACCGGCTGCCCCGAAGCCGGCGAAAAATGCCTGCCAATACGCATCCACCGAGCGCGGGGCGACCTGATACTGCTGGTACAGCCGGTCGATGTAATCCGCATTGTCCCGGTTGATATTGTCGAACGCTTCCATAGAGACAAGTCCGAGCGCCCCTCGATCCGGATGGGCTCTCAATTGTAGGCCTTCAATTAATCGGCACCCTCAACAAGCTTAACGCCTTCTATTTGCCTTTCCAGCTTTGCATCGACGCCAATGCTTGGACGCCTTGCCTCCTACATCGACCCTCTTTCCCGCCCGGCTCAATCACCCCGCATTTTCGCTGTTCAGCAAAAAGGAGACATTAGCCAAATTCTCGCCAAAATAACTTATAAGATTAGCATTTGCAATATGTTATAGACATTACGCGTCAACCGCCTCGTATTTCGTCTGATTCAAAGAATCCGGGACAAGGACTAGAATAAAGACAGACGATAATCCCTAACTGGGACGAGCAAGCATGTCAACGGAACTGATTTGTCCAGATTGCGGGGGCGTCATCGGCGGCGATTCGACCGATGCCGGCCGGGCGTGCGTATGTTGGGCCAATAAATCCGCCGATGGCGAACTGCCAGGCGGGCAGGATTCCAGCGGGGATACGGTCATCGAAAGGCCCAACGGCCCGCGGCCAAAGGTTTGCTGCAAATGCGGAACGGATTTGACCGGCAAGAAGCGTTTGCGCGACAGCCGGGGATACTGGTGTTACGCCTGCCATAAGCTGGATAAGGAAGCCAACAAGCCCAAAGGGGAGCGATGCGCCGATTGCGGCCGAATCGTCGCCGAAGCCGCGTTGAGCGATTTTGAAGGGCGCCGAATCTGCGGCATCTGCCGGGCCGAACGAAAAGACCTGGCCAAGGAACGCCGCCGGCTCAGCCCCGTCAAAACCGACGCCCATGACAAGCTGGCCAAGCAACGGTTGTACTGGCTGCTTGGCGTTCTTGCCGTTCTGGCAGTGATCATTATCCTTCGCCAACTGAAGATCATCGGAGTGTAAACGGGATCGTGCGCTGCGGGGCGGAATGCCGCAAATTCTATTCAAACGCCAATTTATCAGCGCGATCCGGCGTGGCGACAAAACCACGACGTTGCGGCGGTGGAAGTCCTGCCGATTGAGCGCGGGATCGAGGGCGTTTGCCCCGGGCGTCGGGTGGCTGAAAATCGTCTCCTGCCAGGAAATCAACCTCAAAGACCTCACCGCCAGCGATGCCCAGGCCGACGGATTTGCCTCGCTAAGGGAGCTTCTGACCACCCTGCGGCAAATCTATCCCAACCATAGGACCGATGGCCGACTCTGGTATCGGGTCGTTTTTCAGCCCGAGGCCCAGGAACCCCCACCCTCCCAGGACGCCCGGAATCGTCTGGCTCGCCAAATCCGGGCCGAACTTGACAAGGCCGTCCGCCAAAGCGGATCATTGTTCTCCCTATGAGCAGTGCGGTCATCCTCCAGCATGTCGCCCACGAGGCGCCCGGGCGAATCGTGCCGATCTTTCGCGATTATGGGATCCCGGTTCAGCTTCGACGGCTATACCAGGGCGACGAGGTGCCAACGGACCTCGATGAGGTCCGCGTTCTGGTGGTTTTGGGCGGCCCGATGAGCGTGAGCGACGTGGGGAATTCGAAATTTCCCTATCTTGAGCCTGAAATTGAGGTTCTGAAACGCATGATCGCCGCCGACCGGCCGGTTCTGGGCATCTGCCTGGGTGCGCAGCTGCTGGCCCATGCCGCGGGGGCAAGGGTCTATCCGAATACCAAACCCGGCCAGAAACCCGACGACCCGCCCGTACCCGCGGCGGAGCTGGGTTGGGGTCCGGTAACTTTCCCCTTCCCAGGCGGAACGGAACCGATCGTCACGGGGATGACCGATGGCTCGATGATGTTCCATTGGCATTACGACATGTTCGACCTTCCCCGTTTGCCCCCGCCGCCGGATGCGCCAAAACCTCCGGCGCCGCCGCCACCGACGGGCAACGCCCTGCTCTCCTCCAGCCGCCTGTGCAAAAACCAGGCCTTCCGTTTCAAAAATCGGCTTTTTGGGTTCCAATATCATTTTGAGTTCACGGAGGATGATCTGGAAGCGGTGCTCGCCGCCGGGCGGCAGGACATCGCCAAGGTCCTCGGCCCCGACGGAGAGAAGACGATCCGGCAGGATACGGCCAAAAATTACCCCCGCTACGCCCGGCAGGGCGAGCGGCTGGTTCGGAATTTCGTGCAGTTTCTCAAGGTGTATTGATCTGCTCCTTCGTTGATCCGCGCCAAAGCGGGTTGCCGCGAGATGGTGCATGCAATTAACTCTGACCCATTCCCAACAATCCACCAGAAAGCCCTATGTGCGGCCCTGGGCATTGGCGACGCCTATCGCCGTCCTGCTGGTCTGTCTGCCCATGCTGCGGCCGCTACGGCAACCGGGGCGGGCGTCGGATGATGAGCAACTTCGCCTGGCGACCATCGCCGCCCTCGTTCAGCATGCCGCCGATCCCGGCCCCCTGGCCGAACGGCTTGCCATAAATACCCGGTTGTTCATCCTGCCCTCGCACGTCATTTCCGTCGATCAGCGCACTTACAGCGAACAGCCGCCGATGCTAGCGTTCCTGCTCAGCGGCCCGGCGCTGATTCTGGATTGGATGGGGTATCCTCTGCGGGAGACTTCCGTGCTGGCGCCCTATCTGCTGACGCTGCTGGGCGTAACGCTTCCAGTCGCGGCGGCGGCGGGGCTGGTTTACCGCATGGGCCGAATCTTCGAGTTGCGCCGGCAATGGCGCACGGCGTTGGCCGCCGCAGTCGTTTTCGGAACCGGACTCATCAGCTATGCCGTCGTTCTCAATCCGCACGTCCCCGCCGCCGTGCTCGTCCTGGCTTCGGCCGCATGCCTCATTCGCCTGGCGGCAAGCCCCAACCCATCGCGCGGCGGCGGATGGATCATCCTCGCCGGGTTCTTCGCCGCCCTGGCGGCCACCATCGACTTCTCGGCCATCGTCTTTCTCCTTCTCCTGCTCGTCGCCGTGCCCGCCATGCGATTGCCATCCGCCCTTCGCATCGGCGGGATCATCCTCTATCTCTTCGGCGCCACCCCCCCCATCCTTCTCCATGCCACGCTGACCATCCCGCTCACCGGCAATCTCCTGCCCGGGTCGATGCACCCCGAACTGGCGGTGCATCGCCGGCTCGTCATCGAAGAACCCGCCATCGACGCCACGGCCGACTTGGCCGTCGCCAATTCGCCAACCGCCGATGACGATATGGACCCCAATCCCCCGCCGCCGTCGGTCTGGCAGAAAATCGAACGGGGATTCACCAGCTTCGCCGGCACCCTGCTCGGCGAGCATGGACTGCTCGTGCATTTCCCCGTGGTGATCCTGGGCTTCGCCGGGATGTTCGCGGTCATGCACCGACATTGGCCAAGCACCACCAAGATCCTCGCCGCCGACAGCGCCATCGCCGCCCTCATCGGCGTGATCATCTTCTGCGCCACGCGCTACGGCTCGGCCAGCGCCGGCTTCGCCAACCGCTGGCTCATCGTATTTCTCCCGTTCCTCCTCTTCTGGGCCGGCGCCTGGCTCCGCCGCCCCCATTCCACCCCCGTCTGGTCCCTGGCCGCCATCCTGCTCACCTTCAGCGTATTGGTTTCGCTGATCGGCGTGACCGATCCGATGCCCGTCGGCGGCTACAGCAAATACACCGCCGTCTCCGCTCTGCGCGATTTATTCAAATCATCACCACAACTACAGGGAACGACTCTGGCGGATAGATAGCAGGCGGCTTCGTTCAAAAGCGTCGGGAGCTTGGCTATTAACTTTGCATCGGCCACAAGCGCGCCCCCGAATTGCATTTCTCGGACCGAATAACCGGGACGGCACCTGCCTTTTTTATTACATCCCAATACCTATAATCTACAAGTATGCACCCATTTTCAGATGGTTGGGGCTGGTTTCAACAATTCTGCCAGAACCCACCTTGGTACGGCAAAACCGTTGTTTGGGTCATCTCTAACATCATTCTGTTCTGCCTCGGGTGGCTACTCGCTAAATTGTCGTTTTGCCGTCAAGTCAAACATGAAGCCAAGAAATCGGCAAAAGAGTTAGCAAATCGGCGGGAGACGTTGAAGGGCGAGCTTGATCACATCAACAAAATCATCGGGGAAATCCGCACACGGATTATTGACGAGCACGAACGTTGTATAAAGCGATTGAACCGCGACTTTATCGAAGAATGTCGATTACGATGGTTCACTGGAGAAAGCCGAGACTTCCAAAATGCACTGGCAGATGTGCATAGCAACCTGAAGGTGCTAAACACCCAATTGGATGAACACACCGCCCTCTGCAATCAGTTTATGGATCACGGCCAGTCGCTAATTGGAAATATATCGGTGAAAGCGAAGGAAGCGATTGTATCGGACGCAATTAATGGGACCGTGGGCTCCATTAGCGAGCTACAGAAGCTACTTTAGTAGACCGATAAGCGAAATAACCGGGAACCGGAAACCGGGACAGCTCTGAATTTTAAGGGCTCCGAAAAATTCAGAGCTGTCCCGGTTATTCGGAGAATCAGTTTGCGCACCGACTTAAACCCTGTTGCTCACCGCGAATCGTAATCCCCTTCCCGAATCGCTTCCGCCAGATCCACCTTTCCCTCGTACAAGCTCCTTCCCACGATGACGCCCCAGATCGGCAATTGGCGGAGTTGGCGAATGTGCTCGATGCTGCCGACGCCGCCGCTGGCGATCACGGGGACCTTGCCGGCCTCGGCGATCGCGCGCGTCTGCTCGATGTTCGGACCTTGTAGCATTCCATCCTTGGCCACATCGGTGTAAAGAATCGCCGCCAGCGGCCAATCGCTGACTTGGCGCGCCACGTCCACGGCGCTGCGGGAGGATGTCCGTGTCCAGCCGCGCACGGCAATTTGACCGTCCTTGGCATCCACGGCCAGGATAATCTTCTGGGCGTATGCCGGCTCATGCGACAGTGATTCAAACCATTTCCAATCCTCCATCGCCCGGGTTCCGACGACGACGCGTTGCACGCCGGCGCCCAGGAGCCGATCGATGTCCTCGGTTTGCCGAATCCCGCCGCCGGCCTGCACGGACAATCCCGGGGTTTTCGCCAGGCGCGAGATCAAATCCGTCTGCACCGGCCGGCCTTCCTTGGCCCCGTCGAGATCGACGACGTGCATCCATTTCGCACCCTCGGCCGCGAACGACCGGGCGGTTTCGACCGGATCGACGTGGTAATTCAGTTGATGCGCATAATCCCCCTGTTTCAGGCGAACCACGCGCCCGCCGCGAAGATCGATGCTCGGAACAATGACCAAAGACATGGTCCTCCAAATTCGGATTCTAATTCCTTTCCGAGCGCGTACAATCGTCATTGTCATTTGTCATTGGTCATTTGTCATTCGTATTGCGGCCCGGAGGTCTGTGGCCCGTTTACAAATGACCAATGACCAGTGACCAATGACCAATGACCAATGACAACTTCTCCATGGACGACCGCCTTGAAAAACTCGCCGCCAAAGCCAGGGATTTGCCGAAGTCGCCCGGCGTATATCTCATGAAGGACGACAAGGGCCGGGTGATTTACATCGGCAAGTCGGCCAGCCTGCGCGAGCGGGTCTCCAGCTATTTCCAGGCGGGGACCCGGCTCGAACACAAGAAATCCGGGCTCATCGACCACATCGTCGATTTCGAGGTCATTCAAACCGACAGCGAAGTCGAAGCGCTGCTGGCCGAGAACCGGCTCATCAAGGACGTTCAGCCGCGATACAACGCCCGCCTGCTCGACGACAAAACCTATCCGTATCTCATGGTGACGACGGGTGAGGAATTCCCCGGCGTATTTGTCACCCGTCAGCCCAGGACCGACGGGGTGAAACTCTACGGGCCGTTCACCAACGTCCATGCGCTCAAGGAAGCCGTCACTCTGCTTCAGAAGGCGTTCAAGTTCCGCACCTGTCACCTGGATATTTCCGAGTCCGATGACAACCGGCGGTTCTTCCGGCCGTGCCTGCTCTATCCGATCAAGCAATGCACCGCCCCATGCGCCGCGAAGATTTCCAAGGAAACCTACCGCTCCGACGTCACCCGGCTGTTGCGGTTTCTGGACGGCGGGAAAGACGGCGTCCTGCGCACCATGGAAAAGGAGATGCTCCAGGCCAGCCAGGACCGGAACTACGAACTGGCGGCCCGGCTGCGCGACGAGATCAAGGCCCTGACCGCGCTCGGTCAGCGGGCGGCCAAGGGCGAGCAGGAATATTGGCAGCCGGAGGCTTTCGTCACTGATCCCAAGGAAGGGATCGAGAAATTGCAGGAAGCGCTGTCGCTCGCCGAGCCGCCGCGGATCGTCGAGGGCATCGACATCGCGCATCTTCAAGGCGGCGAAACCGTCGGCAGCAAGGTCTGTTTCATCGACGGCGTTCCCTTCAAGGACGGCTATCGCCGTTACAAGATCAGGCATGGACAGGGCAACAATGATTATCTGAGCATTCAGGAAGTCGTCGGCCGGCGATACCGCGAAGCGGGCGCCAGCAACGAATTATTTCCCGACGTTATCCTGATCGACGGCGGACTGGGCCAGCTCCACGCGGCGATGGACGTCTTCAAGACCATGGACGTCAAGCCGCCGATGGTGATCTCGCTGGCCAAGAAGGAAGAGCTTCTCTACGTCCAGGCGCGATCCGAGCCGGCGCGGCTGTCGCGCAGCAATGCCGGCCTGCGGCTGCTGCAATACATCCGCGACGAGGCCCACCGATTCGCCCAGCATTACCACCATATCCTGCGCCGCAAGTCGCAGTTGGAGGAAGACGTAAAGCAAGGGCGCAGGCCGCCGGTGCGGAAAGCGGCTCGAAAACTCGAAAGTCGAAATTCGAATGACGAATCAAATTCGAATGACCAAAATTCGAAATAGCGATCGTTTCGCGCTTCGAATTTTGAATTTGATTCGTCATTCGAATTTCGAATTTCCCGTATTACATCTGCGCCTAAAATGCGATATCGTTTTATCAGCGATGAGTTCCACCCAGGGCAAACTTCTTCTCGCCTCGCCGCGATTGGCCGATCCCAATTTCGCGCGCTCCGTCGTGCTCATGATTCAGCACAATGACCAGGGCGCATTGGGGCTGGTCCTCAACCACCCGTTGCAGATCACCGTGCGGCAAGCGTGCGAGCAGAGCCTCGGCCAGCCGTGCAAGGCGGAGGGAATGCTCCATCAGGGCGGGCCGTGCGAAGGGCCGCTGATGGTGCTTCACGGCTACGAGTTGGCCAAGGACGCCGACGTGCTGCCCGGCGTCTTCTTCACCACCGAAAAATCCAAGATCGAATCGATCCTGAAACAACAGGGCGCCGCGGCTCGATATTTCGTCGGATTCGCCGGCTGGTCGCCCGGACAATTGGAAGCGGAGATGGAGATCGAGTCGTGGATCGTCGCCGATCCCATCGCCTCGCACGTGTTTGCGGGCAAGCCCGATCTCTGGCTCACCCTGATGCGGCAGAAAACGCTCGGCCAATGGATGGACCCGTCGAAAATTCCCGACGATCCGACCACGAACTGAGCCGCTGCGCGGAAATCCGAAATTCGAAACTCGAATGACGAATCAAATTCAAAATTCAAAATTCGAAACGGGGGCCGTTTCGTCATTCGGATTTCGAATTTGATTCGTCATTTGAGTTTCGAATTTCGAATTTCCGCGCAGCGGCTCATCCCAGCTTCTTCAAAAACTCCCCGATCCGGTCGATGCCCTTGTCGATCTGCTCCATGCTGGTGGCGAAGCTGAGGCGGACGTGGGTGTCGAATCCGCTGTCGTTGCCGGGAACCACCGCGACGTGGTTGTGCTCCAGCAGGGCCGCGGAAAAGCTCACCGCGTCGGCGATCCGGGTCTGGCCGATCGTCTTGCCGAAATAGGCGCTGACGTTGGGGAAAGCATAGAACGCCCCCTGCGGGCGGACGCAGGTGATTTTGGGCAACGCTGTCAGCCGCTGCCAGATGTGCCGCGCGCGTTTTTCGAATTGGCGGCGCATCTGCTCGGCGCTTTCGGCGCCGCGCGGATCGGTCAGCGCCAGCGCGGCCGGGACCTGCGTGAAGCTGGTGATGTGGCTGGTCATCTGGCTCTGAAGCTTGTTGATGGCGTCAATGACAGGCTTGGGCCCGCCGATGTAGCCGATGCGCCAGCCGGTCATGGCGAACGTCTTGGAGTGACAATTGAACGTCAGCGTGCGCTCGATCAGATCAGGATGCAGCGTGGCGAAACTGACCGATTTCAAGCCGTCGAACACCAGCTTTTCGTAAATCTCATCCGAGAACACGATCAGATGCGGATGCTTGGCCACGACGTCGGCCAGGGCTTTCAGCTCGGCCGGCGAATACGCATGGCCGCCGGGGTTGTTCGGGCTGTTGATGATCAGCACCTTGGTCTTCGGTGTGATGGCCGCGGCCAGATCGCCCGGCGCGATCTTGAACCCGGCCGACTCCTGCCCGCGCACGAATTTGCACGTCCCGCCGGCCAGCTTCACCTGCTCCGGATAACTCACCCAATACGGAGCGGGAATGATGACCTCATCGCCGGGGTTCAGCACGGCCATGAATGCCATGTAAAGACAATGCTTGCCTCCCGCTCCCGTGGTGATCTGGTCCGGCTTATACGGCAAGCCATTCTCGACGTTGAATTTCCTGGCGATCGCCTCCCGCAACTCCGGCAAGCACGGCGTCGGCGTATATTTGGTCTGCCCCTTGTCCAGAGCGGCTTTGGCCGCCTCCTTGATAAACGCCGGCGTATCGAAATCCGGCTCGCCCGCGCCGAATCCCACCACGTCGATCCCCGCCTTCTTCATGGCGTTCGCCTTGGCGCTGACCGCCAGGGTGATCGACTCCGAAACCAGCTTCATTCGCTCCGCCAATGGAAACATTTATTTATTGACTCCGCAGTTAAGCCAGCGAACGGTATCCCGCGTTGCGGGGGTTTTCAAGCATCATCAGTGGAGCAGCCGAATTCTCCCTTCTCCCAATATAGTACGTTGAGCACCGCCTGCCGGAATGGTATCGCCAAACAAGAGGAATCCATCGGCGATAGAAAGTCGCAGGGCTGGCTCGGTTGCGGCCCGTCGGCTAACATCATCCGAACAAACGAAACGGACCTCTGATGGCCGAAGTCAAATTAGACCAGATTGGTTACTGGTCGGAAATTAAACTCGACATCGTGCGCAAATATGCGACCGCATACTCAACCGTACTAACGAAACGGAAGGAAATCCGCTCACATGTTTACATTGACGCCTTCGCGGGGGCCGGCACACACATTTCGAAAACGACCGGGAAGTATGTCCCGGGCAGTCCGCTGAACGCATTGCTCGTGAAACCGCCCTTTCGGGAATACCACTTCATCGACCTCGACGGAGGTCGGGCGAGTCTGTTGCGGGAGATGTCCGCGGATCGTCAGGACGTGACAGTGTACGAGGGCGATTGCAATACAACTTTGTTGGAGAAAGTTTTCCCGCGCGTTCGATACAAGGAGTACAAACGAGCGTTGTGCCTGTTGGATCCCTATGGCTTGAACCTGAATTGGGAAGTCATCAGAACGGCGGGTCAGGAACGAAGCATTGAAATTTTTCTGAACTTCATGGTCATG
>JBEKKC010000062.1:0-23196 GCA_050010915.1 Tepidisphaeraceae bacterium
CAAAATCCGGAATGATCCCCAGATGGTCGTATATCCTGAATCCCGCCGGCCAATACACAAACACCGCTTTCCCTAGCAAAAACTGTTCCGGAACCCGGCCCTTTTGCATGTCCAGCCCCTCGTGCGGCAAATTGATCCCCTCATCCCAAAATCGCGCATCCTTGCTGATCACCGAATTGTCCCCCATCACGAAATACTCCCCCTTGCCCAAGCGGACCGGATTGTCCGGAGTCCCGGTTTGCAGCCCGTTGAATTTCTGATTGGTGTAATAAACGTCCCGCCACAACCCCACGTGATCCAGAGTGCATTGCTGGCTCTGCGCCTCGATCATCGCCTCCCCCGGCCTGCCCCTCACGTGAGGCCTATTGTTGTATTGGTCCATGAGCCATTGGACGTTCGGCTCATAGTCCATCGGATCGAATGCCTCCTGCCCGTTTAACCGCAGGGCCACCCGGTAATCCACGTTCGTGAACTCGATATTGATCGGCCGGTCGCCCTGGATTCCCAATTCCGAAAGCTTCTTTTGCCAGGTCGTGATTTCCCCCGCGCCGCTACGATGAATCAGCTGCACCGTATCGGGCGTGATCTCCGCGGTAAACGTGTGATCCACGTCCGCATGCCGCACCAGCCTCAGCCGAAGCGCCCCGTCTCCGCTGATCCGGCTATAATACGCCGTCAACTTCAAATCCGAAACCGGATTGGCGGTTTCATCATCCGGCGATCCGATCGCCCCCGGCCGGCGTATCGTACCGGGCGGGTTCGGTGGCCGGCCCGTGTCGTAAACCAGATAATCCGTCAATGTCTGCGTCGTGCTGTTGGCGTTGGCGTTGAATCTCAGCACCCCTCTTCCATTGGCATTGTCGAACGCAAACTGCCGGCCCTTCGATACGTCCCATCCAGCGCCGTCCGCCTGCCATGGCTGCACCCATTGCGGTCCCACGTCACGCTGCGTCTCGTGCGGATGGAAATCGTTGTCATACACCAGCCGCCACAACGCCTCCTGCGCCTCCCTCGGCTTCTTGGGAATCTCCCATTTGCCCGCCGATCCGTTCCAAATGTAAATGTCCCCATCCAGCACCATCAACTGCTCCCCCGGCAATCCCACCAGACGCTTGATGAAATTCATCTGATAGTGCGTGTGCTCTGGATCGTCCGGTGCTTTGAAAACCACCACGTCCCATCGCCGCGGCGGATGCAGCAGGTAAATGTACTTCAGCACCAGGATTCGATCCCCGTAATTCACCGGCGTTTCGTCCTGCGGATTTAATACCTCTCTGTTCGGTCCGAGCCGGGGCGGGCCGGCGATGTACCGGCCGCAATTCGGACAAAAAATGTCCGCGCCCGGAAACGCGTCCGGCGGCGTCCGCATGTCCTCGTCCTCCGATGGGCTGCTCGATTGATAATTCACCGTGAACGTCCACCCGCAATCCGGACATTGATATCGCAGGTGCGCCCCCAGCAGCGTCGGCGCCATCGAACCCGTCGGAATCACGAACGCTTCCACCACGAACGCCCTGAATATGAACGCCAGGATGAACGCCACCAGGATCGATTCAATCGTCTCCTTGACGTTCGTTTTCTCGTCCGCCGGGACGGAACCTTCCGTGGAATCTATTTGCGCCGTGCCGCTCTGTTCACTCATGGCGTTTGGATGGTATGCGATCGCCCCTCAGAAGCAATGCGGAGGGCAAAACAATGCGGCTGACTGGAGTTGAACCAGCACGGGTTGCCCCACAAGAACCTGAATCTTGCGCGTCTGCCAATTTCGCCACAGCCGCAGGCGTAGCCGATGAATCTTAAATCCCCGCCAGCCCTCGTCAAGGAAATGCGCAGTACAATACCCCGCTGATGCAAGACCACGCCCGACAGAATTTCTCCCCGCGCATCGCCAACCGCCGCGCCCTGCACAATTATTTCATCACCGCCAAGATCGAATGCGGCCTCGTCCTGCTCGGCAGCGAGGTCAAATCCCTCCGCCTGGGACGCTGCCAACTGGCCGAATCCTTCGCCCGCATCGAACGCGGCGAACTGATCCTCCACGGCTGCCACATCGACCCCTACGAAAAAGCCGCCATCGGCCACGAACCGCTCCGCGAAAGAAAACTCCTCGTCCACAAACGCGAACTTCGCCGCCTCGAAGCCGAATCCGAACAGAGCGGCGCTACCCTCATTCCCCTAACCATCTATTTCAAGGATGGCCGCGCCAAGCTCGAGCTCGGCGTCGCCCGCGGCAAGCAACGCCACGACAAACGCGCTTCCATCAGGGAGAAAGAACAAGCACGCGAACTCCGCCGCGCCATGACCCGCCGCCAATAGATGCCGCCGGGTCTGGTGAGTCGCGGTGCAGCGTCAGTTACGGGGCTTTTGTTCGGCAAGTTTTCGTGCCGCATCTGCCTCAAGAGCGGCTTGAATGACCTCCAGGGAAATTCGAAATGTCGTCCGTTGGAGTGCACCGAGTGCCGCTTTAAGGTCAAGAAGTTTTTTCTGGGCCGCCAATTGAAGCACCGTGATTGTGCCAACGGCATCGAGACCCTCTAGCCTCGCGACGTGGCGGCCCTTCTTTTCGTCAATAAGAACCGCCGTAGCGTGGAGCTCTTTCGCCAGTGAGATTGCGTGGATCTCACCGGGGTCAAGTCTAACGGCAAACGCCAGCGGCACCCTTGGGGCGATCACTTTGAGCCAACTGGGAGGGGACTGTGTCCACTGCCTCACAATATCGGGAGTCTTCGGGCGCTGAAGCTCCTCAATGACTTTGGGAGGAACGTACACCTCATCGAAAAGCTTCGGGAGCAGGTCGATTGCATTGATGAGGACGAGGTAATTAAGCGGCGACGTGTCGGAAACGACAATCACTTACCCACCAGTTGAGTTAGCCGCCTCAAGTCCTCCGCAAGTTCCTCGGCGGTGGGGAGGTCTTCCGTCACATTGTGCTTCTTGAGTAAAGCGTCCGTCTCGAAGCGTTCAAGGCCAAGAGCTTGAGAGACCTCGTACTGCGTGAGCTTGTCCTGACGATAGAGTTCCACGAGCAAAGCTTCCTTGGCCGCTTGGTCAAGGTCGCCGAATTCACGGCGAAGCGCCTGCTCCAGGTCACTCGGCAATTGAATGGTCAGAGCCATACCCTTGTCTCCATCGGCATTTTAGCACCCTAGATGAGCACCTTCAAACACCGCGTAATCCGCCGCAGAGTTGTTTCCTTTCCCAGAAACGTCAGCGTCTCAAAAATCGGCGGACTAACCATCGTTCCGCTCACCGCCACCCGAATTGGCTGCGCCACCTTCCCCAAGGCAAGCCCTGTTCCTTCACAATATTTCTTCACGGCGTCTTCCAGAGGATGCGCCTGCCAAGGGCCAAATCCCTCGAATATCGTTAGTACTGCCCGCAGCGCCTTCTCGCCCTGCCCCTCGTTTTTCCGCAATACCTTCTCCACCGCTTCCTTCTGGTATTCGATTTCCTCATCCGCCTCGAACAAAAACCTGCTCTTCTCTTCCACCTCGCGCAGAATCCTCATTCCCGCGTTCATCTTCAGCACGCGCTTTAATTCCTCATCCGTCGCCCGATGCATCGGCGACTGCGGATTGACGCTCAGGAAATCCCGCATCGCCGCCAGCAGCCGCTCGTCCGACGCTCCCGCGCACGCCTCGGTATTGAACGCCAGCAATTTCTCCCGGTTGAACTTGGCATTCGCTTTCCCGATCCCATCCAGCGAAAAAAGCTCCACCATCTCCTTGACGCTCATGCGCTCTTTGTCCCCGCCGGGACTCCATCCCAACAGCGCCAGAAAATTCAGCATCACTTCCGGCAAATACCCGTTGGCCCGGAAATCGTGAATCAAAATCTCGGGCATATCATTTTCCTTTAGCCCGATCACCGCCATGATTCTTTTGTGTTCTGGCGCCTCAAGCTGGCGTCCGTCGTCCATCAGCCACCAGCCGATTCGTCCTTCGGTGCCCGTCATCACTGCCAATTCTGACTCCGTCTTTCCCGAATGTTTCAGCCACAAATTCACATGATGCCGAATCTTCTTATCCCGATCCCGCTTGCCCATTTTGCTGCCGTCGGTGTTCAGGATCACCGGCAGATGCCCATAAATCGGCCGCGGATACCCCAGCGCCTCCTGAAGCGCGATATGGTTCACCGTGTTCAGAAGATGTTCCTGTCCCCGCAAAATATGCGTGATCCCCATCTCCGCATCGTCCACCACAACCGCGAAATGATACGTCGGCATCCCATCCGTCTTGCGGATCACGAAATCCTGCACTTGGCTCGCCGCCAGCACGATCTCTTTTCCCAGCACGACATCGTCAAACCGATATTCCCTGGCCGGCATGGCAAACCGCACCACCGACGCCCGGCCTTCCGATTCGAATTTCCCAATCTGCTCCTGGGTCAGATTCGGCCGTTTGTAGATATACGCCCGCTTGGCCCGCTCGGCGATCTTGCGCTGGCCGTCCAATTCCTCCGGCGTCTCGTACGCCTTGTACGCCAGCCCGCGCGAAATCAAATCCTCCATCAGCCGGTTATAAATCCCCATCCGCCTGGACTGAAACATCAGCTCGCCGTTATCCCAATTCAGTCCCAGCCAGCTCAAATCCTCCAGCACGCTCTTGACGGATTCCTCCGTGCTGCGCGCCAAATCCGTATCTTCAATGCGAAGCAAGAACTCCCCGCCCGCATGCCGCGACAGCAGCCAACTGAACAGCGCCGTTCTCGCCCCCCCAACGTGGAGATACCCGGTCGGCGACGGCGCAAATCGCGTAACGACTTTCGAACTCATGCAATTCCTTCCCGTTTAGTTGCGACGCGGCCGCATCCAACGCCGAATCCGCAGAATCATCCACGCCCCCGGCCCCCATGCCGCATACGCCAGCATCCCAATGCCCACCACGTATTGATGTGCTATCACCATCAGCAGCGTAATTCCCACCATCGTGATCAGCCGCCCGATCGACCGTCTGCCCCGCAGATACCGATTCACCAGATGCGGATACCGGAGATGGCTGACCATCAGCAGCGCCGTCCCCAGCACCACGCACGGCAACAGCGCCAAACATGCCTGCGACAAAAACGTGAACGATTGCCTCGCCAAATCCTGCTGCATCAGGATCAGCCCCGCCACCGCGCCCGCCGCTCCAGGCGACGGCAGGCCGAGAAAACTGAAATGATGTTGTTCCCCGTGCTCGTTGCTGACGTTGAATCTCGCCAGCCGGATCGCCGCGCAGCACATGTACAGCGCCGCCACCGCCCAGACCAATCGCATGAACGGCAAATCCCAGGTCGGCCCGTCCACATGGAACATCCGCAGCGCCACAAACGCCGGCGCCAGTCCAAAGCTCACCACGTCCGCCAGGCTGTCAAGTTGTCCGCCGAAGTCGGTGGTATGCCGCGCGAACCGCGCCAGCCGTCCATCCAGCGCATCGAACGCCATCGCCAGGAAGATCAGATACGCCGCTGCCGCGAACCCCCGATTCACGAAGAAAGTTCCCCACGGGTCTTTCGGCAATTCTCCGCCATGCGCCACCATGGCCGCCACGTAAATCGCCCCGAACCCGGACACGGCGTTTCCCAACGTTGCCAGGCTCGGCAGAAAATAGACCGACCGGATGTACGCCCGCCGCCCATGCCGCCTCAGCCTCAGCCGTCTCTGCTCCCGCGAACGCCGCGGCCGCCGCCCCCGCTTCACGGCGTCCTCCGGCCCCTCCGACGGCTCCTGCGAGAACCTTTTGCCGATTCGCGTCATGCCGGCGTCTCCCGCGGCACCAGCGGCTCCAACTCCTCGCTCGCCGCCGCCGCCTCCGTGTGAATCGGCTTGCCCAACGTCGCGATCACGTCCGCGCCACCCTGCACGTTCTGACCCACCTCCACCTCGATCTTCGGCTCCAGCCATTTGGCGATCGTCAATTCCGTCCGGCTCCCAAACTTGATCATCCCGATCCTCGCCCCCCGCTCCACAAATTCGTCCTTGACGACCGTGCACACGATTCGCCGCGCGATCATCCCCACGATCTGCTTGATCACAACGATGTTTCTTCCCCCCCTCGGCTCGGCCAGCACGATAGTGTTCGATTCGTTCTGCTCCGACGCCTCCCCGTGATTCATCGCATTGATGAACTTCCCCTTCTTATAGAAAACGGAAGCCACCTTCCCATCGCAGGGACACCGATTGACGTGGACGTTGAACACCGACAGAAAAATCCCCACCCGCACCGCCGGGCCGCCGATCAACTCGTCATGCCCGATCTCGGTGATGTCCGAGACCTTCCCATCGGCCGGCGACACCATCGCATGCTGCTCCGCGGGAATTTTCCGCTCCGGGTCCCTGAAAAACGCGAACAGCCAGATCAGCACCGGAACGCAAATCAGCGCCAGCGGCCAAAAAACCAGCTTCAACCCCCAAGCCGTGATCGCCAGCACCAGCGACCCGATCAGCATTTCCCGCCACCCATGGCGCGTCAGCGGAACCATCACTTCAAGCTAGACCCCACCCCCCGCGATGTCAACGAATCCACCCCCGCTTGCTATCGCTGCGCCAGCGACACCTGCCCCCGCGGCGTAGCCGCGCCAGCCGGCTGCGCATGGACAACCGCCGACGGGCTGGGGATCGTCATCGAATCATCCGGCAATTGCCTCGGCACCAAGGCCCAGCAAATCAGCCCCGCCGCCGCGATCCAAAGAACAAAACAAAGCGCAACGATTATCCCGCGATCAAATGAAAAGAAATGCATAGCCCGGACCTCCATGTCCTGCACAACCAAAGGGTGTTCATCCATGAACTGATCAAAGAATACCACACATCACCGGGGGGTCAACGGGTCGGACAAATTCCACCCCGCGATGCCTAGCCGACAGCTACTCACCCACATCCTCTTCCATGGCTGATAATAGTCGGTCCAGCGCATCTTCGACAAAATCCCTCGGAGCATGTCCCGCATACGACGCGGAACGCTCCCGCCAGTCAATCTGACGCACGGCATCGCAAAACAGCACGCCTTCCCCCGCAGGGTTGTCCCGCGTTGGCTCGATCATGCCGGCCGGTATGTACTTGACGTTCCCGTACCGCGGATGCGATTGGTGCTTAAATTTGCTCGTGCCGATCAATACGATGGCCATGCCGGTCTTCCGGCTGTAACTCACGGGGCTCATTACCAGGGCAAAGTGGGGCCCGGCGGTTTCCTGCCCGGCCGATGGGGATGCGTTAAAGTGGATGAAATCGCCGCGCCTTGGGAAATACGTGCGATGGCTCACGCGCTCTCCCTGCCCACCCGCGGAAAATCCAATTCCGTCGGTGGCCTGGCATAGTTCTTCAAAATGTCCTTGAGCTTGTAGCGGCTGCGCCGACGCCCTGGGGTGTCAGCGATCTTGAGATGGTCGATCTCCAGCGTGGCTCCGTCGACTATCGCCCGCTCAGTGGCGAACGTCTTGGGAATCCGAAGTCCCAGGCTGTTGCCCCATTTACGCACCTTCACGAGGGTTGCCATGTCGAATTTCCTTCAATTATACAGAATTATACATCCCCTATCGGACGCAAGCAACTTCGTCTTTAGAAGTTCTGGTTCACGCTCCCTCACCTCTTAAAAAACGTCTTCCCCCTCGCGCTGTACTTGCTCAGCCGATTGTTCACGTACAACCCTTCCAGCAAAAACTCCCCCACGCTCGCCAGCGTGGCCGGATCGCCGCCGTCCAATTCCATCTCCTTGGCCAACTGCGCCGTCGCCTGCGGTAGACCCTTGATCGCCTTCATATTCGCCACGAATTCCTCGGCCGACAGATCGTCCCCCGCCGGAAACGTCAAATTCCCCTTGAATTGTTCCGTGATCGAATCGTATCCCTCGGCGTCGCCGTAGCGCCCGAACACCGCCTTCACCGCCTCGCCCACCAACGCCCGGATCAGCTTGTCCTCCGCCCCCTCCTCTTCCGCAAGGGTCATCTCGATCTTTCCCCGGCAGCTCGCAACCAGATAATTCAAATCACACACGCGCGGCGCCACGTGCGTCTCCCCGGTGAGCAAACCGCGCCGCTCGGCGTTGCTCACCAGCGTCTCCAGGTTGGCGATGCTCGTTCGCACCGACACGCCCGACGCCTGCGAAACGTGCGGGCTGCTCCGCGCCAGCCGAACCACCTCTTCCACGATCTCGTTCATGAACGCCGGAACCTCCACCTTCACGTCGCTGTCGCTTTGCGACTTGCCCTTCCGCTCCAGCCACGCGTTCTCCTGCGCGATCTGAATTCCCTCCGCCACCGTTTCCGGATAATGCGTCCGGATCACCGATCCGATCCGGTCCTTCAGCGGCGTCACGATCCGGCCCCGATTCGTGTAATCCTCCGGATTGGCGCTGAACACCAGGCACACGTCCAACTCCAGCCGGATCGGATACCCCCGAATCTGCACGTCCCGCTCCTCCAGCACGTTGAACAAGCCCACCTGAATCCGCGGCGCCAAATCCGGCAATTCGTTGATCGCGAAAATCCCCCGGTTGCTCCTGGGGATCAGCCCATAGTGCATCGTCGATTCATCCGACAGGTATCTTCCCTCCGCATGCTTCACCAAGTCGATCTCCCCGATCAAATCCGCGATGGTGACGTCCGGCGTCGCCAGCTTCTCGTGATACCGGTCTTCCCGGTTCACCCATTCCACCGCCGCGTCGTCTCCCTGCTCCGCCACGATCCGCCGCCCCGTTTTCGTCCCCGGCTCCAGCGGATCGTCGTTGATCTCCGTGCCCCCCAGCACCGGAATCCACTCGTCCAGCAGCATCGGCAACATCCGCAAAATCCGCGTTTTCGCCTGCCCGCGCAGCCCCAGAAACAGCAGATCGTGTTTGGAAAGAATCCCGTTGACGATCTGCGGAATCACCGAATCCCGATATCCCACCAGCCCCGGAAAAAGCTCCTCCCCAGCCTTCAGTTTGCGGATAACGTTCCTCCGCAACTCGTCCTTCACCGAGCACGGCTTATACCCCGATTCCTTCAATTGCCCGACCGTCGCAGCGCGAGGATGACTCATTTCGCCGATTTCTCCGATAATGACCAATCCGATCATAGGGGCGCGTTACCCGAATCCGCCACTCTTTCGAACATATCTATCCTCGAACGCCCACGGCGCCGCCGTGGGGTGATGTCACGGCCGCACCGCCGGCTGGTCGTAGCTATATAAATTGTCATCCCGGGTGAGATATTGCCGGTCGGGTCCGGCGCTGAAGAAAAACCACCCTTGGGGGTTCATCCCAATCATCGGCATGCAACCGCTCAGGCGGCCGCAAGTTCCCGAGCGTGCGGAATCTCTCGCGGCTTTACCGGCCTGATATGAGACGCCTCCAGCGTGACAACCGCCGCTGTCCGGCCTTCAAGCGTGACGAATTCCACCTCGTACGCCTTCCCGTCCCCATAAACGTGCACGACCGTTCCCACGTCGCCGGCTTTCAGACCCTCGCCGGGCACGTCCACGTTCAAAACCGCGCGTTCATGCTCTTGAATCATGACAACCTCATTTTAGCCTAGTGGGTATGCCGTTACCAATCGCGGGTTATTCACTCCCTGATCAACAATCCAGACGGAACGCAGGCGAGCTTTATTGCCCGATGGCGCCTCGATTTCGCCGTCGATTACGAATTTTCTGCCATGTGCCGTTTGGGAACTCCGCACAACCTGTCCATTCTTCGCCAGTTCGCTCAACGCGGCGCCCATTACCTCCCAATATTCCTTGGAGAATCCCATCGAACAGAAGAAGCGGGCCTTGCCCCCGTTGTCCGGATGTGCCGGATTCAGAAGATATTCTGTAATCTTCCTCCGTTCGACGGTGGCCAGGTGAGCATTGGGCAGTGTCACGGCTGCACCGCCGGCTGGTCGTAGCTATATAAATTGTCATCCCGGGTGAGATATTGCCGGTCGGGTCCGGCGCTGAAGAAGAACCAACCCTTGGGGTTCATCCCAATCGCCGGGTGCATGTGCGACATGAAAACGATTGGACTCCCCCAGGCGTCGCGGACCCTCGCCTCGTCGTAATATGCGATCGAAAGATCGTCGAATCGCCCGGTGAGAAGCCCCGCCGATTTCAGGGCCCGGACGAACGCCTCGTCGTTCCGCTCGGCCGGCCGGCGCAGCTGGATCTCCGGCGGGATCTGTTGATCGCCGATGAACGGTGGGATGACCGGAATCGTGCCGTTCTGGTGGACGTACGCAGCCATCGCCGCATCCAGCCGCCGCAGCACCTCCTTCGTCAAAACGTCCGCCGACGCCGCTCGAACGTGCCGCGAAAGGCTCACCATCAGTCCCACCACGATCACCAGAATCGCCACCGCCGTAAGCGCTTCAATCAAGGTGAACGCGGCCCGCGCCCCAGCCCCGCATGCACGTGCGGGGCCTGCATCCGCGGCAGATCGAAAGACAGGTCCGGAGTTCAATGTTTCGGCGCGGAAATCGTCTCGATCAGGGCCACCATCGGCATGAATAGCGCGACGACAATGAATCCGACGATCAAGCCCAGGACCACAACCATGATCGGCTCCAGAATGCTGATCAGCGAGCCGACCAGCACGTCCACGTCGCTGTCGTAATTGTCGGCGACCTTGATGAGCATCTTGTCCAGGTCGCCCGTCTCTTCGCCGACGTCGATCATGTTGACCACGATGGCGTCGCACACCTTGGTGGCCCGGAGCGGGTCGGCCATGGATTCGCCTTCCCGGATCGCATCGTGAACCTTGGCCAGCGCCCGGGTGTAAACCTCGTTGCCGCACGTTTCCTTCGTGATGTTCAGCGCGTCCAAAATCGGCACGCCGGCGCTGATCAGCGTTCCCAGCGTGCGCGTGAAGCGGGCGATCGCCGTTTTGCCCAGAATCCCGCCCAGAACCGGAATCTTGAGCTTCACCGCGTCCACAAGATATTTCCCCCCTTCGCTGAGCTGGATCAGCTTCAGCAGTCCCACCAGCATCAGCGGCGATACCAGCACGTACGCCCAGCCGTATTCCGTGGCAAACCAATTGCTGATCGCCAAAAGCAACTTGGTCACCGGCGGCAATTCCGTCTTGAAATCAGCGAAAATGCTTTTGAACTTCGGGATCACCACGATCATGATCAACGACACCACGCCCACCGCGATGCTGATCACCACGCACGGATAAATCATCGCGCCGATGACTTTTTTCTTCAGCTTGGCGGCCTTCTCCATGAACTCCGCCAGACGCGCCAGAATCAGGTCCAGCACGCCGCCGGCCTCCCCGGCGTTGATCATGTTCACGTACAACTTGTCGAACGCCTTGGGATATTTCGCCATCGCGTCCGACAGGCTGCCTCCGCCTTCCACCTCGTCGGCCACCCCGCCGATGACCGCCTTCAGAAGCCCCGGCTTCTGCTGCGACTCCAGAATCTGTAGGCTCCGCAGAATCGGCAGCCCGGCGTCCTGAAGCGTCGAAAGCTGCCGGGTGAACATCACCAGCTGCTTTCGCGGCACGCCCCCGATCGAGATCGGCATCTTCCGCTTCTTCTGCAACGGAGCCGTGTCCCCGGCCGCGGATTTCTTCTTCTGCGATTTCTTTTGCGCCTTCTCGCGGACTTTGGTCGGGAAAAAGCCCTTGCCGCGAATCTTGGCAATCGCTTCCTCGGTCGATCCCGCTTCGATTTCGTCCTTCACTTCCTGGCCGGACGAATTCATCGCCTCATACGCAAAAACGCCCATGGGGATTCTCCACTGTGAACTCTTAGAATTATAGACGTTGTCCACCCCATTTCATGCCCCAAATCGCCCCTCCCGCTTCCCTTCTCCATGTCAATCAATGAAAAAGCTCCTCAAAAAACCCCCGCATCGCCGCCCACGACCGCCGGTCCGCATCCGCGTTATAGGCGATATTGGGGATGTGATGCGAATCCGCCTGCGGATTCGTAAACGCATGATGCGCCCCCCCATACACGATCACCTGCCAATTCACGTGCCCCTGCCGCATCTCATCCTCGAAAGCCTCCACCTGCGCCGCCGGCACGAACGCATCGTCCCCACCCGTGCAAACCAGGATTTTTCCCTTGATATTGCTGGCATCGTCCGGCCGGGTCGTATCCAGCCCCCCGTGGAACGACACCACCCCCGCAATCGGCGCCCCGCTCCGGGCCAGTTCCAGCGCCACCGTGCCTCCGAAGCAATACCCGATCGCCGCGATTCGGCTCGCATCCACGTGCGGGTCCTTCGCCAGCACGTCCAACGCCGCCTTCGCCCGCGCTCGCATCAGATCCACATCGCCTCTGACGCCGCCCATCCATTTGGCGGCCACGTCGGCCGCGTCCGTCACCTGGTCGTTGCCGTACATGTCCGCCGCGAAGGCCACGTAACCAAGCTGGGCAAGCTGTTCCGCCCGGTGCTTCGGATAATCGTTCAATCCCCACCATTCCGGAAAAACCAGCACCCCCGGCCGAGGTGTCTGAACGCTGTTGTCATAAACCAAAAATCCCTCAAGATCCGTGTCCCCTTGACGATAATGAACCGTAGTTTTCACGATCTCACCATGCGCGAAGCCGGGAACATACCCGAAGGCGGCAACCAGAAACAAAAAAAATAATTTTATACGGTTTTGCATCGTTTCTCCGACGTTTGAACTTGATATGCTCGGTTTTGTGAAGTACCATGGCTCAACCAACGCTCCAGGGGCATCGTAGCCTGACGGCCTATTATTATTGCATCCATGCCCGCTTCTCGCCAATCCCTATCTCGCGATCAACGCCTCGACTTCTGGCGTGGACTATGCCTCGTTGACATGCTTCTGGTTCACCTGGTTTCCAAGAACGTCCAGTTCGGCAATTTTCTGGGCAATCTGCTGGGCAGCTACACCCGCTTTGCGGCGGGGGGGTTCATCTTCGTCTCCGGCCTGAGCATCGGGGTCATTTTCCTGCCCCGCGCCGCCGACCCGGGCAAGCGCGGCTCCACCTACAAAAACCTCTGGCGAAGATCGGTTTTCATCCTCGGCGTCAATTACCTTTGCGCGATGGTCCTGATCATGATGGAAATCCTCCACGGCGATCGTGGAAACTTCGTCAATCCCTTTTACCTTCTCCGCGACATTTTCTTGCTCCGGGAGGGCGGCGACCTCCTTCCATTTTACGTCATGATGATCGCCATCTCGCCGTTTCTCATGGAAGCCATCCGCCGAAAGTGGGGATGGATTTGCGTCCTCGTCTCCAGCGTCTCCCTCTTCACCTGGGGACTGTGGCATCCCTGGGCCCTGGCCCCGGCCCAACATCAGGGCTTTCCCCCGGTCCTCTGGCAGGTCATCTTCATTCTCGGCCTGCTCCTCGGATTTGCCTGGCCACGCTACAACGCCCTGACCGCCACGACCAAGTCCGCCCTGGCCGCCGCATCCTGGCTCATCGCCGGTTGTCTCTTTGTCATGGAATACAGCTATCAATGGGGGATGCCCCAATTGAGTTTTGGCGTCGCTTTCACCAAAACGCCCCTGTCAACCGCCGAAGCCTTGCGTTACCTGAGCATTATTTTCAGCATTATCACCACCACCGATCTTCTTTGGCCCTATATTGCTGAAACCTCCTTTGCCGCGTTCGTTCAAACTCTCGGCCGCAAGAGCCTGCCCGTCTATGCCCTGCACTTATGGGTTGTCGAGGCCATGGGCGCCCTGGCCGTCGCCTGGCCGCAAATGGGCGCCTGGCAAATCTCCATGGCCTTTTTCTCGATTCTCGTTCTCTGGCTGTTCGCCCTGATTCTGGACGTGACCAGCACCCCCAAATCCAAGCATGCCGCTTTCCCCTCCGCGATGCCCGCAATGTTCCGTCCCGAGCCCCTGGCCGGCGCCGCGCAGTAATTGAACTACCTCCAAAGCCCACGGGAGCTTGCTCCCTGGGGCCCTTCACCGCTGAGTCATATTCACGCCCACTTCCCCCATTGCAACGCTCGGCCAATTCCGCCAGAGGTATCGCAGGATTGGTATCGCCACAACCGGAAACGCCACGAAGGAAAGCTCGATCAACCAAGGGTTGATCGTGTTGACCGCATTAGTCAGATAAAGAAATCCGGCCAGTCCGTCGACCGCGCTGAAAAAGGCAAACCCGCCCCAAAACCACGACCAGCGCCTCGTCGCAACGGTATAGAGTGCCATGGCCCGGACCACCGCGTGACAAGGAATCGTCATAATCCGCTCTACTGCCGGAGCCAGGATCGTGGTGGCCGAAACTATTGGTGGGCTCATCCCTTGGGCGCTCATCGCAATGTTCCCGGCCACCGCCGCCAGTCCAAGCAATACCGCCTCAATTGCTCCCGCCCCCAATCCGATCCCGACCGCACGCCGGGCATCGCAGGCCAGCCGCCGCCAAATCATCCCGGCCGCCAGTGTGATCGCCACCTCCGTTACGCCGGTGAGCAGCCCGATGTAGCTCGAACCCAAAGTCAGATACAGGGGATTTGGAAGGTGGTTCTTCAACGCTCCCAGCAACGGCCGATTCAGCACCAATGCAATCATGAATTTCGCCGCCACCGCAATGGCCCACAACAGCGCGCCGCACCAGAGCCACCGCCACTGTATTCGCAACACCCATTTTGCCAATGCCGCCGCGCCCAGTCCGATCAATACCATGAGCGCGCCGCCGGCCATTTCAGCCGGGCGAAACTCAATCGACGTGTCATCGCCTTGCAGATGCCAGTTCCCCACCGCATTCTCGGCCCGAACTTCCACGGTATAGTCCCCAGGGTCGAGCTTCGCCGACGTTCCCCTTCCCTCGAACACTCTAGCCGAGAACGAGGTTTTAACCGCCCCGCTCGCGTCCAGCACGCGCACGTAAATGAGTCCACCCGTCAGTTGGATGTTGCCCCGCACCTCAAACTCCGTTCCCGGCCGATCAATCGAGATCCGGAAACGTTCCGTTTTATTCGTGGACGCCGCCAGGTTCTCCGCATGGTCGAAGAACTGTTTTGCGCTGGCCGGCGCGGCCAGCATCAGCAACACCACTGCCGCGGACCACGCCGCCGAAACGACGCGTTTCCCCGACCGAGATGAACGCTCGCCACTCACCCTGGCCGCACTCTCGCCGAATGTGCACGCGGAACAGACGTATCCAGCCTCCAACTCTATGCCGACGCCAAACCCTGTCAATAAAGCCCTCGATGGCCATCCGAGGGTTTCGTCCCAGGAAGTCACAAGTCGGCAGTGGCTCACGTTCGCAATCCAAAGCCCTGGGAGCTTGCTCCCTGGGCATCCCAAATCGTTTCACCATTCAAATTGAACCACTACCGCCATCCGAGGGTTTCGTCCGAGAATATTCCAACTCTCCTCCTCCCCGTTCCCCGCCGATATACTCCCAGCACGATGCAGATTCTCCACGGCCTCGACGGCCTGCTCAAAATCCCCAAACGATCCGTCATGTCCGTCGGAAATTTCGACGGCGTCCATCTCGGCCATCAACGCATTTTCAAAACCGCGCGAGACGTTGCCGCGCAGCGAAAAGCCGAACTGGTCTTCGTCACCTTCGAGCCGCATCCCCTGACCGTGCTTCGGCCGCAGTCCGTCCCCCCGCGGCTCACCCCGCCCGACGTCAAGCGCGCCTTGCTCGAAGCCGAGCGGCCGGATTATCTCGTCGTTCTTCCTCCCGAAAAATCCGTGCTCGATCTGACCGCCCAGGATTTCTGGAACATTCTCAAGGACCAGATCGCCGTCTCCGACCTGGTTGAAGGCGCTTCCTTCCGGTTCGGACGCGGAGCCCTGGGAACCGTCCCCATGCTCGGGCAATGGTCGGCCTCCTCCAACGTGAAGCTGCACGTGGCCGAATCGGTTCAGGTCCCACTCTTGGATTTGCAGATCGTCACCGTCAGCAGTTCCGTCATCCGATTTCTGCTCGCCTTCGGGCGCGTTCGCGATGCCGCCATTTGCCTGGGCCGGCCCCACGCTCTTCACGGCGCGGTTCGGAAAGGTTTTGCCCGCGGCAAATCGCTGGGCGTCCCGACCGCCAATCTCCAATGCGACGACCAACTCGTCCCCGCCGACGGCGTTTACGTCGGCCGATCCACCGTCGCCGGCAGGAATTATCCCGCCGCCGTCAGCATCGGCACCATGCCGACTTTCGGCCACAACGACCGCCAAATCGAAGCCCATCTGGTCGGATTCGACGGCGACCTCTATGGTGCAACCCTCAGCGTCGAAATTGTCGACTGGATTCGCCCTCAGCGAGCCTACGACGCCATCGAGCCGCTGAAGCTCCAGATTCACAAAGACATCGCCCAAACCGTCCGTGGATTTGCCGCCGATTCGTCGCGGCCGATCGCCTCGACGCATTTGCCCGCTTCCAATCTTGGCCGCTTCGCCTAGAATCCATGGAACCTATGGAATGTTCGCCTCCTTTTCTCGACGTTCCGACGCTGCTCCAAGCCAGCGAGCCGCGGCCTAGAACGCCCTGGCTGCATTTTCTCATCGCGGGATTCGTGGTGACGATCGTTCTCTCCTGGATTGTCGGTCGCTCCTCGCAAACCGCGCAAACGCAAGACATGCTTGAATCCGTGATCGCCTTCGGACTCATGGGTTTCGTGGCCAGCATCACCCTGACCGGGTTTATCGGCGTCCGCCGCGCTCGCGCCGAGCAAGTCGCCGTCGGCGCGGTTGACGAATTGATCCAGCTTCGCCGCTGGCCCGAGGCCGGGTTGCTGTTGCAATCGCTCCTGTCCCGCCCGGCACGTTCCCCGCTGGCGCGGGCTCAAGCCCTGCTTTTCCTGGCCATGGTCCTGGCGCGCTATCACCGCTTCGAAGATTCCGTCTCCGTTCACGACTACATCCTCGACGAGATACCCCTGGACGATGCGACCGATCACGTCGTCCGCCTTGGCCGCGCCATGGCCATGCTTCGCGAGGACAATCTTCTCGATGCCGATCGCGCCATTTCCGAGCTGCGCCGCACCAGCCGCGGCGTCGAATCCGCCGGCCTGGCGCTCGTGGAAATCTATCGCGACGTGAAGACCGGACATCCCGCCGAAGCCATCGAAATGTTCGAAAAGCGCCGCGACGTGCTCCGCCGCCAGCTTGGCCATCGCGTCGCCGATGGATGGGCGCTGGCGGCGCGGGCGTACGACCTGCTCGATCGCCCCGGCGACGCCCAGGCCGCCTACCAAAACGCCACCGTCCTGATGCCCTTGGCCGAATTGACCCGCCGGTATCCGGAAATCACGCCCCTGGCCTCGAAATACAAGCCCGCGCCCGCGCCGGCGGAGGTGGCTTAACCAATGCTCCCCGTTGACGTGGCCATCACCCGTTTCCGACGCGATCTCACCATCGCCGCCCTCGTCCGCATCTCCCTCCTCGCTGCCGCCATGTTCTGCGTCCTTGCCGAACCCTTTGGATTGCATCAGGGCTGGATGTACGTCTTGTTGGTCGTTGGCGGGATTTGGGTGTTGCTCAGCTACCGCTCCATGCAGGGAACCAGGATCGCGGCCGATTCCCCCTCGCTGATCGCCGCCGGCGAATTCGAACGCGCCGAAAGCCACATCGACGCCTCCCTCCGCTCCTTTTCCCTTTTCCGCAACGCCAAGATCCTCAGCCTGCATCATCTGGCCGTCCTCAGACACGCCCAGCAGCGCTGGCGGGAATCGGCCCTGCTTTCCCAGGCCGTCTTGTCTCAGAAACTGGGCAACATGCAGGGATTGGCGCGGAATTCACTCTTGCTACTGGCCGATTCCATGCTCCAGGTCGGCGATCTGCGAGGCGCTTTCGGCGCCATGACCCGCTTATATCGTTATCGCCTCAGCCTCGGCGAGGCCCTGGTCTTGCAATTATTGCAACTTGACTACGGTTGGCGCATTGGCGCATGGGAGTCCATGCTCCAGGGCGTCGGCGGCAAAGTGCAGATGTGCGAGTTGATGCCCCGTCTCAATGCGGCCAGATCGCAGGCCTTGCTGGCGGCCGCGGCATTCAAGACCAACCGGATCGAGCTGGCTCAATGGCTTCGCCGCCGCGCCCAACTCCTGGCCGAGCCCCAGGAAATCGCCGCCGGCCTGCCGGGTCTTGAGGAGATATTTCGGCTGCCGGGCTGATTCCGGGCGGGATGCTCCGATCCCTTCCCGAAGATTCCCGACGCTTTGGTTTTTCCATGAGGAACGAAATGAAGCACCGATTCGTGCTGGCAGTTTTCATCGCGATTCTTGCCATTGCCGCGGGACGCGCCCCGGCGGACGACGCCGACACAAACTCCCAAGACCCCGACGGTTCTATTGCGCTGGCCGAACGTTTTTCCACCTCCGCCCATCAACTCTTCCGCCAGCAGCACATTCCCGCCAAGGCCCTGCAACTCAGCGCCGACCTCTATCGCGCCGCCATGACGCTCAATCCCAAGGAGCCGCGATTCCCACGAGCGCTGGCCGACGTCCTCTTGGAATTGGACGACGCCCCCGGCGCAATGGACGCCCTGAAGGATTATCTCAACCTTGACAATTACAACGATCAAACCGCCCAGGTTCAGCTCATCGACCTTTACCTCTCTTCCGACGCGATGGAATCGGTCGATGACCGGTTGAATTACCTCCGCTTCCTTCTCAAGAAACAGGCCATCTCCGCTCCGGTCAAGAGCGAAATCGCCCTGCGCGCCGCACAATTGCTGATGGACAAGGGTCAGAACGACCAGGCCTTGAAGCTCCTGGATTCGGCGCGGTTCCTCAACCCCATGAACCTGCAAGCCCTGCGAATTCGCTATATTATGACTCAGGACACGGCCCTGCCCGTTGACCGCGTGCAGCAGCTTCTGGGAATCTTGCAGGCCAACCCCGCCGATCCCATCGTGGCATCCCGGCTTGCCGAACAACTGGCGCAGTTGGGGTTGGTCGACTCCGCCATCGTCTGGTACGCGCTAGCCAACGAACTCTATAGCGCGACCCACGTGCCCCCCGACCCCGCGTTCGTGCTCGGCGCCAGTTCCCAATTGCTCATCGGCAAACACGCCGACGAGGCCAAGCGACTGGCCGGCAGCTACAACGTCTCCCTGCCCGATGACGCCGATGGCTGGTTCGTCTCCCTTTCCGCGCTGAAGTTTCAGCTCGGCATATTCCCCGGCAACCAGGACATGCAGGCCGAAAACGCCGCCCTCATCCGCAAGGCTTCCATTGCCATCACCAATCGCCTGCAATCCATCCGCAAAATCTCCGGTGATGCCACCGCGACGACCCAGCCCATCGATTCGCCCGACTATGCCGACCTGCCCGATCTCTCCGATGATTACATCCGTCTAAAAGCCCCCCGCGCTCGCGAAATCCTCCCTCCCTACGAGGCGACGTTGACGTCGCTCGCCTGGTTGGATTTGTATTACCGCCACGCCCCCGGCCTCGCCACGCCTCTCATCGACGCCCTGGCCCGCCTGCTCCCGGACGGCGACGTCACCCTCCTGCGTTTGCGCGCCTGGCAGCAATACGTCGGCGGTGACGCCAAGGGCGCGCTTCCCAAGTTCAAAGCCCTGGCGCGGCTCGATCCGCTGGCGCAGCTCGGCGTCATCCTCATCGAACTGGACGATCCCCTCACCAAGGGCCACGCCATCCTCCACGCCCAGCGCCTGATTGACGAACATCCCTCGGGGGTCATCGGCGCCGTGCTCTGGGCCGAATTCGCCAGGCTTCACGTCAAGATCGATCCATCCCCCTCCTCCGGAACCGTCGCCACCCTGGTCAGCGCCATTCCCGAGTCCTTTCTCGCTTTGCTCCGCGCGCCCAAGACCTTTTACGACGTTCAGGTCACGCCTCTCAAGCCCTCTTATGAGTTTGGAGAACCCGTCCTCGTCCGCGTCACCTTGCAGAACGTCAGCGGCGTGGATTTGGCCATCGGCGACGACTGCGCGATTCATCCCGAACTCTGGTTCGACGCCCGGTTGACCGGAATGCTCAATCAGGGGATTTATGGGGCGGCGATCGGCCGGCTGGATCAGCGGCTCGTTCTGGCGCCCGGCGATTCCGTCAGCACCGTTCTTCGCATCGACCAGGACGTTCTGCACCAGGTTTTCGCCGGCAGACCCCAGTTCGATCTGATGGTCAATCTGTCCCTGGTCATGAATCCCACTCAAGTCAAGCAAGCCGCCCGGTTTCAATCGCCCCAGGCTCAGCCGGGGGTCGGCGGTTACGCTCAGCTTTCGCAGACCATCGCACGCGAGTCGATCCCCATCGAATCCCCCGATCAACGCACCGCGCTTTTCCAGCGAATGGACTCCGATGACGGCGGCCAAAAAATACGCGCCATGGACGCCGTCGCCACTTATATCCTAGTCCTCGGCGCCATGAAAGACCCCCAGTCCAAGCCCGTCCGCGATGATTTCGTTGCCAAGATTAATCTGGTCGATGCCGGATCCAATCCCTCCGTTCAGGCCTATCAGAAATACCTCCTCACCACCCTGGCGCAGGGAGACGATCAGGCCAATTCCCTGGCCGCAATGATCGCCGATGAGCATTGGCAAACGCGACTTTTGGCTCTGATTTTGGCCGGCGACATGGGCTCCAATGGAATCGCCCTGGCCGATCAGCTCTCGGCAGACAAGGACCCGATCGTCAAGTCCTACGCCCAAGCGCTTGCCCAATCGCTCCACGCGGCCGCGACGCAGCCCAGCGCCCCCGCGCCCCAGCCCGCTGCTCCAACGTCCCAAACGTCCGACACGCCTTAGCGCATTGTCAAGGAACAGGCCGTGACCGTCCCAGAGAATCATCCTTCGTTGCCGCCGGCCGAAGATTCCCCTCCCCCGAGCCAAACCCCCAAACGGGTCGGATTCGTCGAGGATTTCAAACGCTTTTTCATCCGCGGGCTCGCCACACTATTGCCCACTCTCATCACCCTCTGGCTCCTCATCTGGGCCTGGAATTTCCTTTGGGACAACATCGGACAATACATCATCAACCTTATCGCTTTCGTCTGGTGGGAAGCCTGCGACCGCCGCTGGTTCGGAATCGAGTTCCAAGCTCCCCACTACATCTATCAAGAGGCGCTGGATCCATCCAAGCTTTCAACCCACGTACTCGGCGTCGGTTTGTCCATTGTCCTGGTCTATTTTCTGGGGGTCTTCGTGGCTAACCTCATCGGTCGCGCCTTTTGGGGCGTCGCCGAACGCGCCGTCCTTCGCATCCCCCTGGTCCGGGCGATTTATCCCGCGGTCAAGCAGGTGACGGATTTTGTTCTGGCCGACCGGACTCATCAGTTCCAGGGCAGCCGCGTCGTCGCCGTTCAGCCCCACGAGCAGAATATCTGGTCCATCGGCCTGGTCACCAGCACCCGCCACTGGACCCTTGGTGACAACGGCCCGGAAGAAATGATGACCGTCTTTGTTCCCTCGACTCCAACTTCTTTCAGCGGATACGTGCTGGTTGTGCCGCGGAGCAGGGTCGTCGAATTGCCCATGACCGTGGAAGAGGCCATGCGCCTGCTGGTCACGGGCGGACTCATCATGCCCGAGCAGGACAAGACCGCACCTCGCCAGGTCACTGCCGAGGCCCCGGCTCCCCCGCTGGCGGCTTCCCCCTCGCCCATTCTCCCCCTCACCCCTTCTCCCCTTCTCCGCAAGATCGGCACGCGGGCGGAGGGGGAGGCCGGGAGATAGGCAGAAGCGGACATGCGGCCTTCCGCACCGTTTGCTGTACAATGACCCCGGAGGGTTTAAGGAGGTTTGCTTGCTGGTCACTATCTCTTCTCGACACATGGACGTTAGCGCTCCTCTGAAGGCCTATGCCGAACAAAAAGCCTCCAAGTTGACCCGCTACTATGATCGCATTCAGGATATCGAAGTCATATTCGACAATGCGCGCAATGCCATGCGCGTCGAGATCATCGTCGGCGCCGAACGCCGCAAACGCTTCATCGCCCACGACTCCAACTCCGATGCCTACGCCTGCATCGATACCTGCGTCGGCAAGCTCGAACGGCAGTTGTCGGACCACAAGAAGAAATTTCGAAATCGCAAACATTCCGTGGGCGAGGACAAACGCGAAATGCGCGGCGCCGCGGCGCGGGCCGCCGCAACGCCGCCACGCCGCTCCCTCCCCAGGAATCAACGCAAATGAAAGGGCTGTAATTCCCATGAAGTTGAAGGATTTCATCGTGAATGACGCAATTATTCCCGAACTCGCGGCCACCGACCGCGACGGTGCGCTGCGCGAACTGGCGGACGCCCTGGTACAAGCCGAGGCCCTGCCCGCCTCCGCCGTCGATGCCGTCGTCGCCGCCCTCATCAAACGCGAGCAGAACGGCTCGACCGGATTCGGCAAGGGCGTCGCCGTCCCGCACGTCAAGCACCCCGCCGTCAAACGCATGGCCGGAACCATCGGTCGAAGCGTCACCGGCATCGACTTTGCCGCGCTCGATCATCAGCCCGTATTCATTGTCTTCTTGCTGCTTTCCCCGGAAAATCAGCCTCAGCAGCACCTCCAGGCCATGAACATCGTCTTCAGCAATCTGCAAAAGGACATGTTCCGGAGGTTCCTGAGACAAAGCCCCACGCGAGAGGCGATCGTTGACCTGCTGGATGAGGCCGACCAGCGCCCCTGAGCTGGAACGACAAAGGATTCTCAACCGGCCATGTCTACCGCCTCTCGCGACATTATTGTGAGCAATTCCCTCGGACTGCACGCCCGGCCCGCGATGCAGTTCGTCGATCTGGCGAACCAGTTCCGCTCCAAGGTCACCGTCAGCAAGGGAGGCGGCGAACCTTACGACGCCGACGGAAAGAGCGTCATGCAGATGATCATCCTCGCCGCCACCCAGGGAACGCCCCTTCGCATTTGCGCCGAGGGCGACGACGCCGATGCCGCCGTCGAAAAACTCGCCCGTCTTTTCCAGGACAAATTCGGGGAAGAATGACGCGATGGACATAAAGAAAGGCACAGGTGTTTCGCCCGGACTGGCCATCAGCACCGCCATCGTGCTGGATGCCGAGAATCTCGTCATTCCCCACCGCCTCATCCCCGCCGCGAACGTCGACCCCGAGATCGAACGCTTCAATCGCGCCCTGAACGATTCCATTCAGGACCTTTCCCACCAACGCGATGAACTGCTCGCACATCAACGCAAGGAAATCGCCGCCATCCTCGATTTCCACATCGGCGTCCTCCAGGACAAGTCCCTGGTCGACCAGATCGGCGAGGAGATTCGATCGCACCTCAGCACCGCCGAGTATGCCGTCGGCGTCGTCATGAAAAAATTCGCCGCCGTCTTCTCCACCATGAGCGACCGCTATCTCGCCGAGCGGGTCAAGGACATTCACGACATCGAACGCCAA
>JBEKKC010000063.1:0-23170 GCA_050010915.1 Tepidisphaeraceae bacterium
ATGACTTGGCTCCCGTTAAAGCCCACACGACGGCGATCCATCGCCGCAACACCCTCTATCTCAACCGATCAAAGGCGGCATTTCAATTATCACGGGCCACCAGGCGAATTTCGGGTTTCCGATTTCTGGTTTCCGGACTTCGGCTGTATCCTACCCCAATATGCCCCTCCGCATCCTCTGTCTTGGCGATGTCGTCGGCCGGCCCGGGCGGCAGATTCTGCATCAGAAATTGCCCGCTCTCGTCCGCGAGCGCGCGGTCGACCTGGTCATCGCCAACGCCGAAAACATCGCCGGCGGCAGCGGGATCACGGCTAACCTGTTCAATAAAATCCGCAGCTACGGCGTGGACGTGGTGACACTCGGCGATCATATCTATCGCAAGGCCGACATCGTCCCGACTCTGCAATCCAGCGAGCGCATCGTCCGCCCGGCGAACCTCGCCAGCTCCGCCGCCGGCCGGCGATATACCGTCGTCACCACCAATGGCGGCGTCGCGATCGGTGTGTTCTGCCTGTTGGGCCGAATCTACATGAATCTCCCCGCCGACGATCCGTTCGCCGCCGCCGATTGGGTCCTCGGCGATATTCCCGAAAACGTCCGCGTCTGCGTCTGCGACATGCACGCCGAGGCCACCAGCGAAAAAGTCGCCATGGGCCATTGGCTCGACGGACGCTGCTCGATGATCTTCGGCACGCATACCCATATCCCCACCGCCGACGCCCACATCCTGGCCGGCGGCAGCGCGTACGTCACCGACCTGGGCATGTGCGGGCCTTACGATTCCGTATTAGGCCGCCGAAAAGACCGCGTCCTGAAGCACATGACCACGAACATGCCGCATCCGTTCGAGATCGCCACCGGCGACGTGCGCCTGTGCGGCGCCCTGGCCGAGATCGACCCCGAAACCGGCCGGGCACTGAAGATCGAACGCATCGAGGTCCTGGGCGAGAACGCCGATCAGGCGTATGATGCCGACGACCGGTCCGGAGAACGCGAAAAGGCGGAGTGAATCAATCCGGAAAATTGTGTTGACTGGCACCCATCCGATCAATCCGCATAACCGACCCGGAGGCAGTATGGGAGGCTTTGAAACGGTGGGGGGTCACTATTTTAGCGTTCCACTATCAATAACCTCCCGACCAAGTCGAAATCCTTTGAGATAGTAGGTGAAACTTGATCGGTATGCCTGAATCGCAGGGGGCCTCTTGTTGCGGTTTTTGGTAAGTAAAGTCAAAATACCGGCATGAAAGCATTATTATCTACGTCAACGATTCTCGTCCTTCTATGCTTTGTTGCAGGCGCTGATCGGCCAGAATTGCCTACAACCAGGGCGATTGAGGCACAGGTTCGATATGCAAACGAATTGACAATAGCCAAGGCCGATTACGATCAGAGCGTGCGAGTGGCCCGCAAGAAATATCTTGCGGAGTTGGAGGCGGAAAACTTGGTTGTTATGAAATCCGGTGATCTCGGTGCAGCGAACGAGATACAGGCCAAAATGGAGGAGGTAGACCATCCCATCGTGGCAACCGAGGCGAAAGATGGAAAGCCACGACTCGATATTCGAAAGGCCAAAAATGGAGCGGGTGATCAGTGGTTCGATGTTACGGATTTGATTCGTAACAGTGTGCGTAATGGCATATTGAAGGGGTACGGACCGTTACCTGGGGTCCCCAATCGAGCCAATACCCTTGTTATCGATGGAACCTATGGGAAGGAAGAATTTGAACTTTCGATTAATGCGGCGGATGTTGGGGAAACGCTACAATTTGGTCGAGTCCCAATGGCGAATGAATGACGGATGCGTGACTTGGCGAAGTCGATTAACTTCACATTCCTTTGCTGTTGAAGGCCGGCCGGAGCATTCCAATATATACGGATTCGCGAGTCCGCCGATGCGCAACGGACTTATAATCGCAGTTTTCGAGGATATCTACCTCAAAGCCGTCGACGCCATAAATGTTATATGCAGTTTGCATTTTACGGCTAGGGTGATCTCCCCGTTGGAGCGCTTGGCGATGCGTGGCGAGGCGATCATTAAGCTGATCAGTCTCGCCGACGTATTCTTCGCCACTGGCCACGCATCTGATTAAATAAATGACCTGTCCATTTCCGATGATCTTCAGTAATAATTTCAGCGCGTACGATGCCGGAAGATCACGGAGTGGCTTCGAAACTGTTAGCCGAAAGTTTTGAGCCGTATTACACCTCGAATGCATTTGTGGTTAGTATACCGATTATTGCGGTCCATCTCAATCCAAATCGTCGAGCGGACAATCCTTTGTGAGCCCTACGTTGGGTGCATTGGCTGGGGTAGAATGTATGGCATGAATGAACGTGGTGCCGTATGACGATTACGCAACAAACCCTGCGACAGAAGCGCGAGGCGATCCTGGAAATCGCCCGCCGGTACGGCGCGCATGACGTGCGAATCTTCGGGTCCGTCGCGCGTGGGGAAAACACGGAAACGTCCGACGTGGACATTGTCGTGCGTTTCGATTCCGGGCGCACGCTTCTCGATCACGCCGGACTGATCGGGCAGCTTGAAGACCTTCTTGGCGTGAAGGTTGACGTGATCGACGCGGACGGGATGCGTCCCCGTTTCCGGGCCGTGGTGGAGAAGGAATCGCTACCCCTATGAGAACGCCCGATCTATTGCTGAAGGACATCCTTGAGGCCATCGCCGAAATTGAGCGCTACACGCCGCCGACTCCGGAGGCTTTTGAAGCTGATCCTCTCGTTCAATCGCATATCGCGCGCCAAATCGCGATCATCGGAGAGGCTGCCTCACGCCTACCCACGACTTTGCGTGACGCGCATCCAGCTGTACCATGGCGGCAAATAATCGACATGCGAAACATCGTTGTTCATGTTTACCACGGCATCAACTGGCGTCGCGTCTATGACACGGCCCGCAAGGACGTAACCGCGATCAAACCTCACGTTCGGGCAATCCTTGCTTCCCTCCCAGGTGAAAAAGCGGAGTGAATCAAGCCGGGCAATTGCTCATGTTTTCGATGCAACGGTGGTACGGCGTCAGATTCACGGACGGCACACCAGCCGTCGTGCTGATATAATTCGCGCATGCCTTGCCTGATCCCCATTCTCGCGGTGTTTTTTCCCCGGTTCGTGATGATTTGCATCGCGATCTTCACCAACTGGTTCGGCGCGGCGTTCCAAACGGTGCTCTGGCCGGTCCTCGGGTTCCTGTTCATGCCGTACACCACCCTGGCGTACATGGCGGCGATGTTGAACAACCATCACAACGTCAGCGGCGGTTGGCTGGCGCTGGTGGTCATCGCGGCACTCGTCGATCTGGGGGGTCAAGGCGGTTCGACGCGGTGGCGACGCCGGGATTGAACCGGGAGACCGGCAGACTTCCGAACAACGTCATGCTTTGAGCATCGACGATGTCCAATTCCAGAATGGTTCCCTTCATGGACGAATCGCCGGGGAAGACGACGATCTGGTCGCCGCGGGTGCGGCCGACCATTTGCGTCGCGGCGGACGGTTCGGCGGTTCGTCTTTCCCAGGCCAATTCGACGCCGTTGATCGGCGCCGGCTCGCGCCGGCTGAGGAGTTTGCTCGGGCCTTCCACCAGGACTTCCACGCGCTGGCCGATCAATTGGCGGTTTAACTCGGCCGACACTTCCTGTTGAACGGCCAGGAGTTGGTTATTGCGGCGGCGTTTGACGTCTTCGGGAACGTCGTCGGGATGACGCTCGATGGCGACGGTTCCGGGGCGCGGGGAGTATTTGAAGATAAAGCTGTTTTTGAAGCGGGACTGACGGGTCAACTCCATGGTGGCGGCGAAATCCTCCTCGGTCTCGGTGGGAAATCCGACGATGAAATCGCTGGCGATGCAGACATCGGGCAGGTGCTGGCGGGAACGGGCCAAAAAATCGCGGTATTGTCCGACAGTGTAACCGCGGTTCATGAGCTTGAGGATTCGGTCGCTGCCATGCTGGGCCGGGGCGTGGAGATACCGGCAAATGCGGGGGCAATCGCGCATGGCGGCCAGGGCCTCGTTCGTGAAATCGCGGGGAAAGCTGGTGACGAACCGCAGCCGCGGCAGATCGGGATTGGACTCGTGCACGTCGTAAAGAAGTTGGGCGAAGGTGGTGGTGCGGCCGTCGCCGCGGCGGTAGGCGTAGTGGTTGATCGTCTGCCCGAGGAGGGTGACCTCGCGGGCGCCGGCGGCGACGAGTTTGCGGACTTCGTCGATGATGTTTTGCGGCGGCCGATGGACTTCGGGGCCGCGCGTGTAGGGGACGACGCAATAGGTGCAGAATTTATTGCAGCCGCGGGTGATGCGCACGTATGCCTGGGAAATTTCGTCGGATGCCGAGACGCTACGGGCCAAGTCGAGCATTTCGAGCCGGTCCTCGGCGGCGTCGAGAGTGCCGCTGCGGCGGGTGGAGGCGCCCATCAGGGCGACCTGCCGGGTGCGGGACCTGCCGTTGGTGACGGCGGCGTTGTGGACCAGCGACGGCAAACGATCCAGTTCGCCGGGACCGCACAGGACGTCGACGTGCGGGAATTTTTGGAAGAGCTTGACGCCGTCGCGCTCGGCCATGCAGCCGATGACGCCGATGATCAGCCCGGGATCGCCGGCCTTGCGGGTCCTCAATTCGCCCAGACGCGACCAGACCTTCTGCTCGGCATGCTCGCGCACTGAGCAGGTGTTGTAGAGGATGACGTCGGCGTCGTCGCGGTCGTCAACGGATTGATAACCCTGGGCGCGCAATTGGCCGAGGACCAACTCGCTGTCGAGCTCGTTCATCTGGCAGCCGAAGGTTTCCAGGTAGAGATTGCGGCGCATCCAAGGGCATATTTTGCTTGAAATATCAGCCAAATACAATCGGGCGCGGAACGCCCACCGCGCCGCCGTGGGGATTTCCCTAAATGCCACGCAGCATTAATCCAGCGTCGCATCCGTGATCCGCCACCCGCTCGCCTGCCGGGAGAAGCTCAAGCGTTGGGACAAACGATGGTGCGGAAGGGCGGCTTGAACGTCGGCGGTCGCCTTTTCATCCGAAGGGGTTTGGATCTCCACGGTCAAGTCGGCGTCAAGCTGGCGAAGAGCCTCTGGCAACGGGACGGAAAACCGGCCGGAGGAATTCGATTGCAACTGCGCTTCGGCAAAGGCGGCGCCGGCGGTCAGCAGTTGGCGGAGTTGGGCATCCTGGCCGAGGATCTGGGCGCGGCGGGATTGGGCGGCAATCGTCGCCATCAGCACGGTCAGGGTCATGACGGTGAAGGACATCAGGAAGATCGCGGTGACCATGGCGAAGCCGGAATTTCGTCGGCGGCACGAAATCATGAATGTCCCCTTTCCAAAATCATGGATGTCCCCTTTTCGGTCAGGAGGACTTGGCTGGGCAGGCGGGTGGGGGCGGGGGCGGTATCGGAAATCGTAAGGGAAACGCCGTCGGTGGAGAAGGACCAATCGTTGCCGACGGATGCCCAGCGTTCGGTCTGGCCGCGGGCGTCGGTGCGGGTGAGCGAGCCAAGGTCGATTCTCCAGGCGGTCTTGGTTCCGTCAGGGGAGGAAAGATCGACGGACCGCGGGTTGGTTGCGGCGATCTGGGCGGAATTCCAGACGTCGCGGCGAAGCTGGAACAGGGCGGAGTCGATTTGGCTGCCGCGGTTGGAGAATTCCTGGCTGCCCCAACTGAGCAGAATGGTGGACCTGAAGAGTTCTCCGGCGGCCGAGAAGAACATGACGAGCAGGATGAGCGTCGCCAGCAGTTCAGTGATGGTGAAGCCGGGATGGTGGTGAACCGGGCGCATCAGGAACCTCCGCCATGGGGCAGGGCGTTTCGGGGAACCAGGCCGACGAGGCTCGCCGGGCGGCCGTTGACGGTGGCATCGACTTCGATCCAGACGTTGCCGGGGAAGTCGGGCGAGACGGGAAGCTCGTGAAAGGCGAGATTGGAGGTGGAGGGCTTGCCCTCCGCGTCGGCGGGGATGGACGGGGATTGGCCGCTTTGCAGGGAGATCAGGGCCGATTCGGCCAGGCGGGTTGCCGAGCGTGAATCGGCCAGATGTTTCAGGCCGCGCTGGTGGGAGGCAACGGCCAGGCCGAGAATCGCGACCAGGATGGCGACGATCATGATCGCCATCAGCACCTCCAGAAATACCCATCCACGGCTACGTCTCATGATTCAATTTCCTCCGATCACCCGGATCAGCGCGGCCATGGGTTGCATGAGGGCCACTCCGATCAAGGCGACGAGCGACCCGAAGAAAAAGACGATGGCGGGAACGTAAGCGGCCTGGAGAATGGCGCGGGCGCGGCTGAAACGGTATTCATAATGCCGCCAGAGAAACGCCAGGACCTGCCGGAGCGAATCGTCGCCGCGGACGGTGGCGAGCATGGCGGCGAAGAGTTCGGGCATGCGGGCGTTGCGGGCGGCTTCGTGCATGGATTGTCCGCCGTTGACGGCGGCGGCCCAGGCGGCGGCGCGACGGCGCATGACGGAATTGGGCTGGGCGCCGGCGGCTTCGCGGAGGGATTCGTCCAGGGGATGTCCGGCGCCAACGCCGGCGCCGACAATGTCGCAGAGGTCGGCCATTCCGCGGTCGCTGACAAGCCCGCCAAGGACGGGCGTCCACCAGATGATCCGATCGGCGAAGAACCCGCCGAGGGGCGAAACGGCGCGAACGTAGGGAAAGAGCGACAGCATCCGTCCGAGGAAAATTAGAAGAAGGAGCGGCAGCAAGTACGCCCAGCCGTATTGCGTCGCAAACCAATTGCTGAATGCCAGGAGCAACTTGGTTGCCGGCGGCAATTCCGTGTGGAAATCGTGGAAAATGCTTTTGTACTTGGGAATCACAACAGCCATAACCAAGCTGACGATGCCGATCAGAATTACCGGATAGGCCCAATAGAAACCGGCGCTGGGACGATAGACGGCGTTTTCATTGGAGGAGCGTCGGCGGATGATTGCATCCAATACGTGGTCGAGGCAGCCCAATCGCTGGCCGGCGGCGATGGAGCGGGCGACGCCGCAGGGAATCTCGGGAACCGCATAAATCAGGGCCTGATCGAGCGGATCGCCGCGGTCCAGACGATCGTGCAGGGCGAGCAATCGGCGGCGCATCAGGCCCCTCTCTCCCTGGGCGGCGGCCTCGATCATGCGGGGGATCGGCAACTGCATCCGCACGGCCTTTTCGACGTTGCCGAGGATAAGCAGCATTCTTCGCTGGCGAATGGTTCGCGTGGCGCCGGACAAAGCCATCAGCACAATGGCGAGGAAAGCCACGGCGTAAATGGTCAGAGGTATGGTGTCGGGCGCGAAAATGCATGCGCCAACGACGAGGGCCAGGATGAAAAATCCGGCGGCGATGGCCAGGAGGCGAAGTGACGCCGCCGACCCCATCTTGCGGATTACAACCCAGAGAAAACCGAAGCCGGCCACGATGGCCAGCGCGATGAAGATCGCCGCCCAGACCGGCAACTCGACGCCCATGGCGAAGATCAGACCGATCAGGGAAACATCGGCGATGGAAATCAGCGCGATCGCCAGACCCGGAACGGAAGGACGAAATTTGGCGGAAAGAATGGGCATGGCCACTCAAAACATGTTGAGGAGACTGAGCAGCGGGGCGAAGAGCGCGACCATCAAACCGCCGACGAACACACCGACCACCAGCAGGAGCATGGGCGTGAGAATGGCCTGGATGGCGCCGAGGCGAAGCTCGGCTTGTTGCTGATACATTTGGGAGAGGGCGCGGAGGGTGAGGTTCAGATCGCCGCGCTGGGCGGAGGCCTCCATGGCGGCGACGACGGTGCCGGGGAGGATTTTTCCCGGTGGGGGGGAGGAGATGGGCTGGCCGGCGGTGAGGGCGGCGATGAGGGCGGCGCCGTCGGCCTGGAGAATCGGAGAGGCGGTGGCATCGTCGGCGAGCTTGATGGCGGCGGGCAAATCCAATCCCGCCTCGACGGCCAGCGCGACCGCGTGACACCAGCGCGACACCAGGTTTCGCCGCAGCACGATTCCCACGAGCGGCATCGGCAACATCAGCCGCTCGGTGAATCCCTCGTTACGCCCGGTGGCCCGCAGGAATAATATTGCCCCGATGGCGACAGCCCCCGCGACGGCGCCCACCGCGGCCACGGGAACGGCGGCGACGAAGTCCGACACGGCGAACAAGGCCCGCGTGTAAAAAGGCAACTGGAAGATCTGCGGGGTGTAGTTCCCGGCCATGCGCACCCAGAATCGCGTCCCCGCGAAGCCGCCGATCATCGGTTCCCATTTCGGCACGAGTTCCACCAGGATGAAATACAGGACGCCGAAGAATGCGACCAGCACGATGACGGGATAGCTGAGGGTTTGCCAGAGGATCGCCTGCAAACGGCGGATGAGCGTCAGGTGATCGCCGAGGTTGAGCAGAATCCCGGAGAGATTGCCGGAGCGGATGCCGGCGTCGATCAATTGCGAATACAGCGGCGGGAATTTGTCGCGATAGGCGGCGACGGCTTGGGGAAGCGTTTTGCCGGATTCGAGTTCGGCGGCGACGAGATCGAGCGTTTGCCGCATCGATCCGCGGCGCATTTCGCGGGCGACAAGGCGCAGCCCCTGCTCGACGGGCAAACCGGCTCCGGCGAGTTGGGCGAGTTGTTGGTTGAAGACGAGAAAATCCTCGCCACGCAATGCCGCCGCGCGGGGCGGGCGCGCACCCGGCTGGAGTTGGACGTTCTGGAGTTGGAGGGAAATCAGTCGGCGGCGGGCATCGTCGGGGTCGCGGGCATCAATCGTCCCGGAAACTTCCTGGCCGTCCCGCGTCTGGGCGCGGTAGGCAAAGCCTCCGCTGCGGTAGGCGAACGTTTCGGGACTTTGATTTTGATCGGTCATGGGGCGGACGCCTGTTGGTCGGGAAGGCCGGCGAAGGATGCGTGTTGGATCACCATCGCGCTGGCCGGGGCGGATTTCAGGCGAGGCTGGGGATCGGGATCGACCGGTGGGCGGGACGAGAACCAGCAGTTGGCCAGTTGCAGGAGGATCCACATGCCGAGCATTGCGGCAAACGCCAGGATGAGGGGCGGCGAAAGCTTGCCGGAGAAGAACTTGGGGCTGGGCGGATGGCGAACGGGATCGGGGGAGCCGAACTGGGCGGTGCGTGCGGCAGCGGTTGCGCCGCTGTACATCGTCATTTTTCCCAGTTCGCGGACCAGGGATGCCGGGACCTGCCGGGCGGTGACGTGGCAAAGCAGCGCCGCCAGCGCGGCGGGCAGCGCGTAAACGCCCTTGAGACGAAGATGTTGACGCAATTCATCCAGCGCGTGGTGCATTCGCCGGGAAATGGTGGAGGGAGATTGTCCCATTTCCGCGGCGAGTTGGGCCTGGGATTTGCCCAGGAGAAAATGGCTGACGAGGAGGACGCGGAGTTCCTCGGGCATCTCGGTAAGGGCCTGGTCCACGCAAGGAGAAAGCTCGGACCAACTGGAAGCCTCGTGGTCGCAATCGCGGCTGTAGGAGATTTCGCGGCGATGGCGGGAACTTTCGCTGCGAAGGGAATCCAGCGCCAGATGCGTGGCGGTACGATGCAGCCAGCCGCCGAGGTTCTGCCGGACTTCGTGCGGCCGGCGCATCAGGCGGAAAAATGTCTCCTGGGAAAGGTCCTCCGCCCGCGACCCATCCCCGATAACGCGCAGGCAGGTGGAGTAAACGAAGCCGGCGTAGCGCTGGACGATCTGGGCAAAAGCCTGTGGATCGCCGAATCCGGAGTAACGCCGCAGAAGGGCGAAATCGTCCTCGCGTGCTTCCGACTCTATCGCCGGCGCAGAGGGCGCGGCGGGTTCGGTTATGGTATCGAACTGCAAGGCCATCGTTTGCTCCAACGTAATGACGGAAAGGGGCCGGGAAATTTCAGCGGCCGTTGCCATTGGAGTCCTCCGAGCACTTGAGATCGACGACGCGGCCAAGTTCGGCCGTGTCCGTAACTCCTTGTTGTACAAGCAATTGCCCCACATCTCGCAGGCTTTGATAGCCGGGTTGCCCTTGGTAGGCGCGGGCGAGGCAGTCGCTATCGCCGCGTTGGAGGAGGCATTTTTTCAATGCCGGGTCCATGGCGACGAATTCGGCGATGGGGGCGCGGCCGTGGTATCCCTGGGCATCGACGGAGCGGCGGCGGAGGAGGCGCTGGGCGACGATGGCGCGGATGCTGCTGGTGAGTTGATACGGCTCGATTCCCATCTCCAGCAATCGGGCCAAAGCGCCGGCCGGGGTGGCGGCGTGCAGCGCGGTGATGAGCCGGTGGCCGGATAACGCGGCCTGAACGGCCAGCGACGCCGTGGCCGCATCGCGAACCTCGCCGAGCATCAACACCTGCGGGTCCTGGCGGAGAATGCTGCGGAGAGCTTTTTCGTACGTCAGTTGGCCGAAGGGAGAGACTTCGATTTGCGTGACGCCGGGCACGTCGCGCTCGACGGGGTCTTCCAGGGCGATGATGCTCAGGCCGGGGTTGACGCGCGATATATGGTGAAGCAACGCGTAAATGGTGGTGGTTTTGCCGGACCCGGCGGGGCCGGTGAGGATCAGCATTCCAGAATCGGCCGAGGCGAAGCCGATCAAGCCTTTGAGAACCGAGGGGGGCAACGACAGATCTTCCAGGATCGCGGGCTGGACGTGCTCGGCGGGCATGCGGACGGCGGCGCGCATGCCGTGGATGGTCGGCATGATCGAGAGGCGCAATTCCACCGCGGGATTATCGCAGCTTGTGGGCACGGAAATCCGGCCCTCCTGCGGAACGTCCAGCCGGTAGGTAAGCAGCCGGGCCATCACCATCAGGCGGGTGACGACGGCGCGGCCGACGGAGGGTTCGAGTTTTTTATAGGTCTCAAGGACGCCATCGACGCGCAAGCGAACTTCGCAAAAGTCGGCGGCAGGCTCGACGTGGATGTCCGAGGCCCGTTGCCGCAGGGCCTCGCTCAGGAGCAAGTCCACCAGTGGCCGAACATCCGGCAGAGCCGATGTTGCGGCGGTCATGAGCATATTCTACCAGAAAGGAGCATGGGGCGTTTGTGAGAAATGACGGTTTGGCGTCGCCAAACGTGCAAAGAAATCGGGGTTTTTGCCTGCCTTGAACAAACGCGGTCAGGGCCGGATAATCCGGCGAGGTTGGATATGCAGGCGCAAATTGTCCAGATTCTCAGCGCGCAGGATTATCCGCAGGAGGTCCAGCGCGCCGCGGAATTGCTGGCGGCGGGCAAGCTGGTGGTGTTGCCGACCGAGACGGTTTATGGCGTCGCGGGGGTGCTGACCAATGCGGAGGTGCGTTCCAGCCTGGCGCAGATTCGAGGGTCGGCAAATCCCAAGCCGTTCACGATCCACCTGGCGCGGCCGGGGGATGCGGTGCAATATCTGGGGGAGGCGAACGATTTTGCCCGGCGGGTGATTCATAAGCTCTGGCCCGGACCGGTCGGGTTGGTGTTTGACGTGCCAGAGGCGAGGCGGCGGGAGGTGGCGTCAGCACTGGGGTTGGAGCCGGGCGATCTTTACGATGGGGCATCGATCACGCTCAGGTGTCCGGACCATCCCGTGTTTGTGGGCGTGGTGGGGAAGGTGAAGGAGCCGGTGGTGCTGTCGTCGTCGGGACAGGTGGTGCAGCGAGCCGGCGATTTGGCGGAGGAGATGCTTTCGCAGGTGGAAATGGTTTGCGACGCCGGCCCGACGCGGTTCTCCAAACCTTCCACGCTGGTTCGGGTCAAGGAGAATTCTTACGAGATCGTGCGCGGGGGAGTGTATGATGAGCGGATCATCGATCGCCTGCTTCGGACGACGATTTTGTTTGTTTGCAGCGGGAACACCTGCCGGTCGCCGATGGCGGAGGCGATCGCCCGGCGATATCTTGCGGACCGGCTGTCGGTGATCCCCGAGGAGTTGGAGAAGAAGGGGATCATCGTGACGTCCGCGGGAAGCTTTGCGATGCCGGGCACGCGGGCCGCGGCGCCGGCGATCGAGACGATGCGGACGATGGGTTTGGACCTGTCGCGCCATCGGTCGCGGGCACTGAGCGTGGAGCTGATCCATCAGGCCGACGCGATCTACGCCATGAGTCAGAGCCACGCCAAGTCGGTGGCATCGCTGGTGCCGAGCGCGGCGGACAAGGTGAGTAGCCTGGACCCCGCGGGCGATATCGAAGACCCGATCGGCGGGGAGGTGTCGCTTTACATCGAGGTGGCCGAGCGGATAAAGAAGTTGATCGAACAACGCCTGGCGCAAGGAATCGTGCCGTGACACGGGAGAACCGAGGATGAACATTGCCATTGCCTGCGATCATCGCGGCTTCGACGCCAAGAGAAAATTGATCCCGGTGCTGAAGAGGCTGGGGCACGAGGTTCAGGATTTCGGCTGCGAAGGGACGGCGGCGGTGGACTACCCGGACTACGCGATCCCGGCGGCCAAGGCCGTGGCGGCCGGAACGCACGACATGGGAATCCTGCTGGACGGAAGCGGGATCGGGATGTCGGTGGCGGCCAACAAGGTGGCCGACATCCGCGCGGGGCTGGTCCACGACGAGATCACGGCACATCGGGCACGAGAACACAATCACTGCAACGTGCTTTGCCTGGGGACGGACCTGCTGAGCGAGGACCAGATTCGTCATATCGTGGAGATTTTCCTGTCGACGCCGTGCGGAGAGGGGCGGCATAGCCGTCGCGTGGAGAAGCTGCGGGAATTTGAGCGGGGGAAGTGAAAGTCCGGCGGCTTGGGTTGAGAAAGATTTCAGCGCGGGCGCAGGGCGGTTTCGAATACCGCCTTCATTTTTTCGGCGGCGGATTCGGTGGAAAGATTGTGGCTGAAGTCTTGCCAGGCCCGATCGCACAGGCTCTGGCGGAATTCCGGGTCTTGCAGAAGGCGAGCGGCGTGGGCGATCCAATCTTCCAGGGACCGCGCCAGCAGGCCGTTTTCGCCATGACGGAAAAAGAGGGGATGATCCAACGCATCGGAGGCGACGACGGCCACGTCGGCGGCCAAATAGGCCAGGACTTTTCCGAAGGATTTGCCGCGGCTGAAGGGGGATTCCACGGCGATCGGTTGTAGCCCGACGGGGACGTGCCGGAGGGAATCGATAAACTCGTCGTACGGCAGGAATGGATGGGTCTTGACGGGAACGGCGAACTGCTGGGCGGCGGACAACAGCGCGGCGATGCCGCCGGGGTCGCTCACGCCATAGAGCCGCAGCTCGAATTTCACGCCGCCGCCGGCGAGGCCGCGGATGATTTGGCTGACCAGTTCGAGTTCGCGGGGGTAACGATCGGGCGCGGATTGGGCCCAGGTGAGGACGGGAGCGCGGTCTTGCGGACGGGGGATGGGCCGCGCCTTGGGAACGGGGGCCGCGGTCCATAGCACGGTGACGTTGGGATTGAACTGGGCGCACCAATCGGCGACGAAGCGGCTGCCGGCGGTGACGGCGCGGCTGGTTTGGCAGCATTCCCGCACGGCTTGGGCGCACCGGGGATCGAGAAAATCGGCGTCGTCGATGTCGAAGACCGTGGGAAAGCCATCGTAGAGATTCGGGCGATTCAGGGGATGCCGCTGCATTTGCAGCACGATGAGATCGGGTTTTTCCAGGCGGAGGATTCGGCGGCGCTGGACCAGTTCGCATTGCGGGGGGACGACCGTCGTGCGCCAGCCGAGGGTTCGCAGCTTTGCCGCCACGTTGAAAGCGCGGAGGAGCGCCGAGCCGCCTTCGGCCGGCATCTGCGAGGGGAAAAATACCGCGCGCGGCCTGGCGGAGGGCTGCGACAATCTTTGGAAATGAGCGAGGACTTCTCGGTATCGGTGTCCGGCGAAGCGAAGGAAGGAGACGTCACTCATTTGCCCTGATCATCGCTGATGATGTTAGCCTCCAGGCCCGGCCCTGAGCCTGGGCCCCAAGCCCCAGATCGTAGCATGCGACGTATTCGTTGAAAGTATGTTTTTTCCAGAGGGGCTTTCCCATGGTGTCCAGAACGGACATGGAAAGAGGCTGTTCGGCGGCGAAATGGCTTTCTCCGGCGAGGTCGCCGATGAAGGGGTTTTCAACGATCAACCACAGGCGTTTGCCGCGGAATTGGGAGAATTCCTCCGCCCAGCCGTTGAGGTCGGAAATTTTGTGGGAACCGATGACGACGGTCGCCCCGGAAAGACCGAAACGCGGCTGGTAATAGGCGAAGTCGCACGTGGCCGAGTCGTTGAGATAGAAAACGTCGCCGGGCTGGTAGTGGGCGGCGACGAACTCCACGGCGGGGCGCATGTCGGAGTCGGAGGGCGGGTTACGAAGAGTATTGATGGCTTTATTGATGGGGGAAATGAGCAGAAGTGCCAGCGCCGCCAGTCCCACGATGCGCAGCTCGCCCCTCCACGGGAAATCCAAACCGGCGGCGACGACGAGGGTGATCGCGGGCGCGGCGAAGAGGAGCAGGCGCCATTCAAAAGGATATTGACGCAGCGCCGAGGCGACGAGGACGGCGAGAAGGGGCGTCAGGAGCATCGCCAGGAAGCGGCGGCCGCCACGGTACAGTTCGATCGCGCCGATGATAAACGCCAGGGCCGCCAAGCCCTCGAATTCGACGGAGAAGTTGCGGAACAAGTCGAGGAAGTTGCGCTTGTACCAGATGAGTTTATCGAGCGAGAAGGGCGGTGGAGCAAATGCGTCGGCGACGTCGGCCCAGTAGCGTTGGAGATAATCGTTGTGGGTGATTTTGCGGAGGCAAAACCAATAGTTCAGGAAGAAGCTGGCGACCCAGACGGCGGCGAGGAACAAGACGTTGGCGATGTGGCGATCGCGGAGGCGAAGCCTACCGCGGGGCTTGTCTTGGAACCATTGGATGGCGGCGGCGACGCCGATTCCGGCGAGCACGAAAACGGCCGGATGGGAGAACCAGATCGCCAGCGCCCCGCCGACCGCCAGGGCCACGATGCGGTTTCGGCCGCGGGGGAGGGAATCTTCCAGGGCGCGGACGGCCAGGAACATCAGCAGGATCGCGACGAAACAATCGGTGGAGTATTGCTTGCAGTCGGCCCAGTAAAAGCCTTTATCCGCGGCGAGGGCGAAAAAGGCGAGTGCGAAGAGAGTGGCGCGGCGGCTGAGAAGCCCGCGGCACAGGAGATAGAAAAGCGGGACGGCCAGTACGGAAGCGGCGACGGGCCAGAGCCGCAGCGCCATCTCGCCGCCGCCGAACAGCTCGAACGCCAGCTTCTGAATCATCAGGAAGCCGATGGGGGCGCCCTGGTAATAGTCGAGCGGCTGGAACAATCCGGCAAAGGAGCGGTGGATGACGTTAAGCGCCAGGGCGGCCTCGTCGCGCCAGAGAGATCGGTCGGCGAGGTACATCCGCAGGCGGATGACAATGCCCAGCGCGACCAGCCCCCAGGCGAGGAAGAGATAGGGGATTGAATCCCGCGTGCCTGCCGCATGGGGCGCTGCCGCCGGATCGGCGTGAGGCTGGATTTCGTTCTCAAAAACGCTGCTGATGTTGCGCTCCTCTGCGGAGGTGAAACCTCCCGTTGCGCCCGGGTTGTCGCGACTTGATGATGAGGGATATGTAACAATCCCATGATGAAATGACCGTGAAAGATCGCGACGATTTAGATGATGCTGGTATGCGGATGCAGGGTGACGTGCACGATTTCCGCGGGGGCGTTGATGCGAAGGGGGAACCAGTCGCCCACGCCGTTGGAGACGATCAGGTTTGAAGCGGAATGGTCCTTTTGATAGAGGCCGGACCAGTATCTGAATCGGAGCGGGCCGGCCCCGATGCGCGAGGTGAGCATGATCTGTCCGCCGTGGGTGTGCGCGGCCAGGACGAGGGGAATGCCGTTTTCGGCGGCGAGGTCCCAGGCATGCGGATGATGGACCAGCAGAATGGGAAAAAGATCGGGATCGCGCTTGAGAAGGGTGTCGCGGACGGCGGCGTGCTGTTCGGCGCCGGGCGGGGTCCAGATGGCGCCGAGGAGCTGGATGGGGATGCCGCGGGGAAGAAGCGTGACGGCATCGTTCAAGAGCAGGGGCACGCCGCGGGCGGCGCAGGCGCGGTTGAATCGCTGGGCGCCCCCGATGACGTCGTGATTCCCCTGGACCAGGTAGAGGCCGTTGGGAGAGTCCATTCGGCGAACCATGTCCAGCGCGTTGGGCAAATCGGAATGCGAGATGTTCACCAGGTCCCCGCCGAGCAGGATCAGTTCGGCGCGGAGATTGTTGGTGGCGTCGGCGATGTCGTCGAGCATTTTCCGCGAGGAGAAGACGCCGGCGTGAACGTCGGCGACGAACGCGATGGTGAATCCGTCGAGCCCGGCGGGCCAGCCGGTGATGGCCAGTTCGTATCGTTTGATGCGGAAGGCGCCGAGTTGGGCGACGCCGGCGCCGGCCAGGGTGAAGCAGGCGACGGGAGGAACGGCCAGCGCGGCGGCGGTCAGGAAGCGGCGGCGGGAAATGGCCCGATCTGAAACCGGCGGGCGGACAGGGCGGGGGATGAGAAAACGGCGGATGAGGCGGATGGCCCAGTCGGCGGCGATGGCGAGAATCGTGACGGGAAGGACGAGAAAATGCCAGACGAAGACGGCGGCGGGAATCCATTGGGGGATGATTCGATGCGAACGGAGCACGGTGGGATTGGAAACGCCAAGCACCACCGCGAAGACAACGGCCCCGAGCATCAGCAGGGCCAGGATTCCCCGCCAGAGGCGGCGGCGGCGCATCTGCCGCAGCAAAAAATGAAACCGCAGCCAGACCAGCCCATCCAGCGCGATAAAGACGGTGACGATGAAGACAACAACGTCCATCTACGGCACGACCTTGGCGGAAAACTTTTTGCGCAACTCGCCCAAGGCGAGTTGGCCCGTGGAAACCAACCAGCGAAGGTGAAACTTCATCAAGTCCGCGAGATCGAGCCAACGGCTGGCGTGCAGATAATGCAAGAATCGCGAGCGGACGGGCTTGAACCGGCCGGCGTTCCAGGGCTTCTTTCTTCCGGCATAATGCTGAATGCGCGGATGGTAAAGAAGTTCCTCTCTTCGGCGTCGAATTTCCTGATCGACGGGCGTTTGGCCAAGCTGGGTCGGATCGATCAGATTATCGACCTGGGCGTTCCAGGCCAGGTCCAGTTGCCGCCATTTTCCGAAGAGGACGGCATTGAGCCCGTCCTGATCGGGGAAGCGGACGACGGACTTGAATTGGCGGACGTAATCGAGGACGGCGCGTCCGACGCGGTCCTGCCGCCAGGGCTTCATGTTGATGACCAGCACGCCCGAATTGAAATAGGGCGCGTTTTGTCTTTGGGCCGGGTCGATCCCGGGCAAGGGCAATTCGGGGCGGAGGATCGAACTTCCGTAGTCGCAAACGGCCATGAGGGTGGCATCGCCGAAATCCTCGCGATGGAGATCGGCAAGGTCGCCCTCGACGAGCAGGTCGCCGTCGAGATAGACGATGCGCGCCAGATCCATCGGGAGGATGTCGTCCATGAGCAGGCGGAGATAGATGGTGCTGTTGAGCCGGCGGAGGATGGGAAGATCGCTGAAGGCGTCGCGGTCGATCACATGCCATTCGAGATCGACGTTTCCGAAGCCGGCGATTTTTTGTTCCATCCGCCGGCGGGAATCGGGGGCGATGCCGCCGTCCATGAGATAGACGCGCAATCGCCAGCCGGGCGAGAGATTGGCCGATGCCGAGCAGAGCATGACCATGATCGGCATGACATATCGGTCATCCCCGCAGCAGAGCAGAGCGACTTCACGCGGGGACTTGGGAGATGGTTGATCCATAATTCTGCCAGGAGGCCGGCGGTGCGGGTTGCATGGATGCGGCCGGGAGCTTCTCGATCCAGGCCTGCGCCTGTTTGGGGCTTCGGAGCTGAACGAAACGGAGATGGCTGAATTCCGGGCGGCGGAAGATTTTGGGATAATCGCGGCGGCGTTTGCGCCAGCTTTGGATGACCCAGAGCAATTGGGATTTCCGGGAGAAGAACGTCCTGCGCCAGGTTTCGACGTTGTGATCGCCAAGGCGCTGGCGGGTGATGCATCGCCCGAGCGTGCGGCGCAAGGCCCGCATGAAGACCACGGACATGGGATAATTCAGCCAGACCACGGTGTCGGCGCGGGACCAGACGAGATTGCGATGCTCGGGGAATACGCCGTCGATGACCCAGGCGTCCGGGGCGATGGCTTGGCTGACTTGGGTGAGCAGGGATTCATCGGAGGGAAGCGACCACCCGGGAAGCCAGACCATCGAATCGAGTTCCACGTGCGGCAAGCCCAGCCGCCGCGAGATGGATTCGGCCATCACGGTCTTGCCGGAGCAACTTGAACCAACAACCACAACGCGACGCATCGGAACTGTCCTCGAATTTGCTGCCCCAAACTCTTATCGTTTAAGGAAGATTGATAGAAGAGTCCATAAAAAGATTATCGCAATTCCCGGCAAAATCAATTGTAAATTGGGAGTAGGTTGGAACGGCGTGGGCAAACCTACGGATGCCGCAGATCGGCCGGTCCTCCGGCCGATCCCTTGGGCCAAGGACCGATAAAGTTTGATTCCGCCGAGCAAACCGGCAATTCTAAAAGCTATGGCCGTTCTGGAACCAGCAAAGGTGAACGGTGAAAGAATGAAGAGCGTGGAGTAAACAGCATCAGTCCTCGCCCACCACCGCCACCCGGAAGCCGTACATGTCGTAGAACCGGGAAACAGGATAGTCCTTGTTGCGGTCCGCCGAGCGGGAGGACGACGGCGGGCTCGCCCAGTCACCGCCACGCAGCACGCGAAAGGAACCAGCGTCCGCTCCCGTAGGGTCGGTGGCTGCGCCCCTCCCGTAGTCCCCATAGCGGTCCTCGCACCATTGGTACGCATTGCCGATCATGTCATAGAGCCCGAAGGCGTTAGCCCTGAAACTCCCCACCGGCGAGGTGAACACAAAAGCATCGTCCCAACTAAAGAACTCCTGACGGAGGTTGGGTAACTTCTTCCTAAGGCTCCGATCGGCACAGTTGGCCCAACCCTTGCCGTCGTCCGGGTTGTCGCCCCACGGATAAGCCGTCGTCGTGCCGGCCCGGCAGGCGTATTCCCACTGGGCTTCCGTCGGCAGCAGAACCGTCTTGCCGCTCCTTTTGGAGAGCCAAGCGCAAAACGCTTCGGCGTCGTTCCAGCTCACCTGTACCACAGGATGATCCCCCTTCTGATCGAAACTCGGGTTACGCCACGATCCGCCATAGGCCTTTTCAAAGAGGAAATTGCCGTCCTTGACTGAAAGCCGTATGACCAGCCATCCTGCTCGGCATCGGTCTTGTAGCCGCTATCCTTCACGAACGCTGCGAACTGGTCCACCGTCACATGAGTTACCCCCATGTAGAAGGGCTTGCTGATCGTCACCTCGTGCTGGACTTCATCCGTGTCGCGATCCTTTTCCGTTTCGGGGCTACCCATCAGGAACTTTCCCGCCGGAATCAGCACCAGCTTCATCGTCACCTTGTTGCCAAGGTCGAGGGTCAGTTCCTTGGCGGGCTGCGTGGCTGGAGGGTCGGCCCAAGCAGCCGTTGCCATTGCCCCAAGGAAGATTACCGCTGCGAGAATCAGATTTTTCATGGATTGCTCCTTCCGCCTGCATGCGAGCATACGGCGGCTCCGAGGCGCGTCAATGAATCCGCCAGCCGCCCGTGAATGGCGACCAATAAAGTTTGATTCGGCCGGGCAAACCGGCGATTCTAGGGGGCATGGCCATGGAAATGCGCTGGGTTGGGGAAGAAGAGTTGGACCGGGTGGCTGAAACGCGCTGGATGTGCTACGCCCATGCCGGGAAGGAGCTGGAGCGTTACCGCCAGAGACTTCGTGCCGATCCGCGGAGCGGGCCGGGGGATTACCTGCTGGCCGAGCGGGATGGGGCGGCGGTGGGAACGGCCACGAGTTTGCCGATGACGATGTGGGTGCGTGGCTCGCCGCTGTCGTGCCAGGGCGTGGCGTGGGTGGGGACGATCAAAACCGAGCGGCGGCGAGGCGGCGAGGCGGGCGTGGCGTCGGCGGTGATGCGCGAAGTGCTTCGGATGGCTAGGCATCGCCGGCACGTCGTCTCGGCGCTCATGCCGTTTCGGGTTTCGTTCTATGAACACTTTGGATATGGCGTAATGGAGCGGCGCGCGGAATGGACCATTCCGCTTTCCACGCTTCCCATCGGCGATTGCGCCGGCTGGCGATTCATCAACGACCAGGACCGGCCGGCCCTGGCCGCACAATGGCAGCGCGCCGTCGAAGCGGGCCAATGCGACGTCGAGCGCTCCGAGCGGCGATGGAATCATCGGCTTCTTGAGGAAGAGGAGGGGATGACGTTTGTCGACCGGCCGGGGAAAGCCGACGCCGTGCGGGCTTCGGCATTCGTGGCGCAGGAGAGCCTGAACGGACGAAATATATTGAAAGTGCAGGAATGGTCGGCTGAATCACCCGAGAATTTTCGCGGCCTGCTGAGCTTTCTGGGAACGATGCGGGATCAATTCTCGGCGGCATCGATCGTGACGCCGGCGGATTGGCCGGTGAATCGGCTGTTGCGCGAGGCGCAGATTCCGCACCGGCCGGTGGATCATCGCACCGCGGAGGTTCGGCCATATACGCGGATGCAGCTTCGGATTCTGGATCACGGGAAATTTCTGGAATCGCTGAACTTGCCGCAGACGGCCAAAGGCCGGGCATCGGTCGGGGTGTTGGAAAGCGAGGGTGAGGTCTCGCGGTTTTCGGTGGAGATGGAATCGGGGCGTGCGCGGGTTTCGGCGGCGTCGGGCGAAGTCGATTTCGAATGTCTCGACCGGCACTGGTCGGCGATCGCCACCGGCGATCTGCCGGCAACCCGGGCGGTGCAACTGGGTCTGGCAAAGGCCCGGACGGCCGGGGCGTGTTCGCTGCTGGATGCGCTGTCGGCGGGTCCGGCGCCGTTCTGTCGGGAGTATTTCTAGGCCTGATTATTCACTGCAGAGCACGCAGAGACCGCGGAGCAAAGGAATCGAGGAAAAGTTGGACATAAATGAACTGACCGAGAGAGTGATCGGCGCCTGCATTGAAGTGCATCGAAACACTGGTCCAGGATTGCTCGAATCTGCCTACGAGCAGTGCCTCTGCCGGGAATTGAGCTTGCGAGGCATTCCGTTTCAATTACAGGTTCCATTGCCGGTGAATTACAAGGGCACCCTGCTCGACTGCGGATATCGCGTAGATCTGCTGATCGATGGCCAATTGCTGATCGAACTCAAATCCGTGGAAAAGATATTGCCCATCCATGAAGCTCAACTGTTGACCTATCTTCGTCTGGGCGGATGGAAAGTCGGCTTGCTGATCAACTTTAACGTCAAAGTCCTGAAGGACGGAATCGTTCGCAGGGTGCTTGGCCTGACGGACTAATTCTTCCTGTTTTCTCCGCGATCTCTGCGGTCTCCGCGGTGAATAATCCGGTCCAAGGCCGGTTTCGCCGATAAACGGCATAGGTTGATTGAGGTTGCGGAATTGCGGCGTACAATTCTGAGGCGGCCATGGACGATTTCCCGACACAGTCCGACAGCGAACGTCGAACGGTCCGCCTCCCTGCGAGGTGGCCGCGATCGCTGTCCAAACGGTTGCTCTTGTTGCTGGCGACGCCCAAGTCGGCGTCGGCGCTGGCGTGGGGCACGTCGATCACGTTCCACGTTTTGCTGTTTGCGACGGCGATCCTGGTGTTGCCGCCCATCGTCCAAGGCTTGCGCGAAACCAGCCAGGAGCAACTCATCATTCCCGATGCGACGCTTTCCACCGACAACGACATCGGGGGGGTTCCGAATCCGGGACTTGGCAAAGACCCCACCCGCAACGCGTCCCAGGAGAACGATCCGAGCGAGAACGACGCGCGCGGCTGGGCGATGCGGCGAAGCGACGATCTGGCGCAGGCGCTGAGCGCCAGCGCGGTCGCGGCCAATGACGTCGTCGCCCAGAGCGATCAGAAACAGGAGGAGTCAAAGGACAACGTCCTTTTCAACCGGTTCAGCAGCGAGAGCGGCCAGATGGGCAGCTTCGGTCCCCGGGGCGGCGGGCAGGGCGTCGGACCGAAAAGCAAAATCTTCGGCCACGGCAGCAACGTCCGCAGCATCATCTACGTCTGCGACGCCTCCGGCTCCATGGTCGGACAGGGCGACGACGCGCTCAAGACCGAACTGAAGCGGGACATCGCCAACCTGTCTCCCATCCAGGAATTCAACATTCTGATCTTCCACGAAACGCGCACGGGATCGCTCTATCAGGCGTTGTCGGACAAACTGCTCATGGGCACGCCCAGCAGCAAGGCGACCGCGTTTGATTTCGTGGACAATCTGCCGTTTTCCAGCGTCAATAACCCCATTCCCGCCTTGGACGAGGCGTTCCGCGAAGAGCCGCAGTTGATCTTCCTGCTGAGCCACGGCGACTTCAACAACCGATACAATACCACGAACAACCAAGAGGTCCTCGACAAGGTGGACGAACTGAACCACGATAAAAGGACCCACGTGAACACGATCCTGCTTTTGGGAGAGAGACGCAAGGAAGTGGAAAGAAAAGACCTGGAACTCATCATGAAGAACCTCGCCGAGCGCAACGGCGGCGTGTATAAGAAGTTCTACAGCGACGATCTGTGATCGGTCTGGACGATCTGTGACGGGCCAAAAAGACACCCGAAAGGAAAGGGCTTTCTCATGCGTGGATATGCGAATTCGCGATTGCGGCAGGCGCTGCTGGCGATGTTGTGCCTGGGCGCGCTGTTCGTCATCGCTGGGCCCGGGTTCGCCCAAACCACGGGTGACAAGGGCAACGAGGTGACGCAATCCACCTCGGTGTTCAGCCTGATCATGGCCAACCGCGACCCGGTCTTCTTCACGATCGTGGGGCTGTCGATCTGGGGATTGACGCTGATCATTCAGGGGTTCCTGGTCAACCGGCCGTCGGTCATCATGCCGCAGCGGACGATCGAGACGATCCGCGAGATGATCTCGCAGCGGCGGTTCAAAGAATTGATCGACTTCACGGAAACCGATCCCAGCTTCGTGAGCCGGGCGCTCAATCCGGCGCTGAAGCGCGCTCCGAGCTTCAACAGCATGAAGGAGGCGATGGAAACGGCGATCGGCGAGCAGACGGCGGACCAATTCCGCAAGATCGAATATCTGAACATCATCGGCAACCTCGGCCCGCTGCTGGGGCTGCTGGG
>JBEKKC010000064.1:0-22712 GCA_050010915.1 Tepidisphaeraceae bacterium
CGCCCCGGTGGCCGTTTCGCCAACTTCAATACAGACGACATCGACTATCCCGGCCTCAGAATCGGACGATGTGGTCGATACGGTGCTGGGCAAGCATGTCGCCACAAAGAAGCCGCGGCACGGAGGCAGACGGTAATGGCCCCCAAAATCGCCAGGAGGGCCATGCTCATTGACGTAAAGCCTTTGCCGGCCGGAGTTCCCGCAAGGCTTGGTGAGATTTGGGTTTTTCTGAGGATGAAAGTTCTTGCAAACGGCCCCGACATTGACGTATAATCCTTTCGGCAAGCGCTTGCCGAAGCGTTTGGCACAGTTGAACAGAGGCGGAATTTGACCGATGGCCAGGGCCACCACCAATCTCAAGGATGTTGCTGAACGCTGTGCCGTGGCCCCATCGACCGTCAGTCGGGTTTTGAACAATTCAAAGCATGGCCGCTTTTCAGTCTCCCAGGCCGTGCGGGACCGGATCCTCAAGGTAGCCGAGGAATTGAACTACCGCCCCAGCATGGCCGCTCGCAATCTAACCGTCAGCAAAACCCATCTGATCGCGGTTTTGGGCATCTCGCAGATCGAATCAGATCGCGTCGGTCCTCAGGAAGAAGCGATAACAGCCATGGCTAAATCCCTCGATGTCGAGGGCTACGAAATCTGTGCGCAATTCCTGAGCCTTCGTCACGGCCCCTTCGAGCTGCCGCCGTTGCGGGTTGATGGCATTGTCGCCGTGGGTCCGACCAGTCTGGACGATCTTCAGGTTCTGGAGCACAGCGATATACCGTACGTCAGTCTCGACGGCGTTGTCGGAAGCCGCGGCATGCAGGCCATCCCCGATGACGCCCAGGGCGCCCGCATGGCGGTTCAGCACCTGGCATCGCTGGGCCATCGGCGGATAGCGTACCTGGATAACCCGTCGATTGCCGCGTTGCATCCCAGCGTCTTTGCGCGTCGCGACGCTTTTTTGCGGGCGATCGAGGAGCTTGGTTTGGAAACGCCGCCGGTGGAACCGCCACAGTTGCCCGACGAAGTGCCGTGGGACTCGACCTACGAACCATTTTTGAAGCGCGCGGTCATCGAAGGCGGCGCCACGGCCGTGCTGGCGTACTCGCACTTCGGAGCGCTTTCGCTGCTTCGAGCCGCACACGATCATGGGCTGTCCATTCCGGAGGATTTTAGCCTGGTCTGTTTTAATAACGTTCCGGTGTTGAAGCTGACGACGCCCTCGCTGACGGCCGTTGACGTTCCGTCGGGCGCGATGGGCCAGGCCGCCGCGGAGTTGCTCTTGGGCGCCATCAAAGACAAGGATTCCGACTCTCCGCGGTTCCGGAAACTGGAAGAGAAATTGATCGTTCGTGAGTCCACGTCGACGCCCAAGCGGCCGGCGTGAGGCATGTTATTGGCAATTTTCGCTTGGTCCTGTATTGAGAAGGTCGATATTTCTTGTTGTCCTTGAATAGTTTGCAAATTTCGTTCAGAAACCGCTTGCATTCGGAGGTTCTGTTGTTACAATCAACTGTATGGCAGCGGGTACGGGAGGCGGGCGATGCAGCGCTGCGTGTACGAGGTAAGCTCCTGCCTGACGCCGTATTTAGCGGCGGTCTTAACGGTCACATTTCGTTGAAGGCGTAAAATTCTACAACCGGAGGGTATTGCGATGAGTTATTGCGGAAAAAATGGATCGAGGCGTGGAAACGTCAATTGCGCGTCAAAACCAGAGGGCAGCCGGCGGCAACGTCTCTTGCTCGCCTCGGCCGTGATTGGTGCGGTCGTGCCCTGTGGCTTGGCTCTCGGTCAGACGACCGGCACCGCCACGATCACGACAAGTAATGGCGGAGTGACTGGAGCGACCATTGCTCAGCCGGATTTCTCAAATACAAATATCATTGGATACGAAGACTATTCTAATAATGACCATGGCACTGCCGGTTATCCCGGCGGTCCCGGCCAGGACTTTCAGCCGAGTACTGCGTTCACCCTGGACTCAGTCACCGTTAAAGGCGCGGGAAGTTACGGGGCGAATTCACCCGCCACTCTCGCGGGCAACTGGACGATCACAATCGGCACCGTAAATGGAAACAATCCGTATTGGGGACAGTCCGTCACCATTCTGGACCAGGAGACGGCGGTCGGAACACCGATCTTTAATGACGTTACCAATGGCATCGGCACCAATTACGACATGTTCACTCTGCAGAATCAGATCCCGCTGACGGCCGGTACAGACTATTTCTTCGCCATCACATCCAACAACTCGGTCAATAATTCCAATGCCTGGTACGCGTTCGCCAAAGGTAGTACGGCCGACCCGATTTCAGGACTCTCCGCGCTGGGTCTACAGAACGGACCCAGCCCATCGATGGCCTGGACACAGGGTGTCGATTTCACCTACTTCATCAACGGAACACTGACAACTGTTGCCAACAACAACGCGATCTGGGCCACAAACGGCAACGGCAATTGGTCTACGGCGTCGGCAGATAAGGTGAACTGGGTAAACTCGGCCCCACCAACGACTGCGGCGTCCACGGCGACGTTTGGCACAAACGGCGGCGCCATCACCGTCAGCCCAACAGTCAACGTCGTGACCAACCAACAAGTGAGCACTCTCACCCTCAGCAATCCGCTCGGTTACACGTTTGCCGGTGCGACGGTCAGCCCGACCGCAGCGCTGGTTTCCACCGCCGGAGCAAACACGTTCAATTCGTTGAACATTGGCAGCGCAAGCGTCAGCATCTCCGCTGGCAGTTCCGTTACAGCTACGACGTTCTCGCACCTTAATTATAGTCAGATCAACGTGAGCGGTGGCGGGACTCTGAACATCCCCTCGACAACCAATGGAAGTCTTGAATCGAGCGGCGGCAGCACCATCAACATCACCGGTAATGGCACTGTGACAGAAGGAGCCGCTTTCCTTTATGACATCGGCATGGCGACAGCCGCTGACACAATCAATCTCGGCACGAACAACACCTTCGACAGCAACTCCATCAGTGGTCCCGGAACCCTTATCCTCGGCGCCGGCACCACACTATACACCGACGAGTACAACGGCTTCACCTTCTCCGGCTCGCTGAGCGGTAGCGGAGCGCTCACCTTAGGCGCTCTCACTCCGCAATCTGAGGGAGATGTTGATTATCCCGGCGCAATACTCGGCACCAGCCCGAATTACAGCGGCCCAGTTACCGTTCAACTCCAGGCTCTCCTTCAGGTGGGCAATGGTGCGACTCTGGGTAATGCCAGTTCCACCAACACCCTCACGTTTGACTCCGGCACGTTGCAGGCGATTGGCAATACCATCCTTGCTCAGAACATCACGATCACAGACACTTATGACCTCTCCAATAACACCACTGTCATCAATACGGCCTCGGGCACAGTCGGCAATACCTTGACGCTGTCTGGCGCTATTAGTGGCGGGAACCTCCTCCAGAAGACCGGCATAGGCACACTCATTCTTGCCGCCGCCAATAGCTACTCCGGCGGCACGGATGTAACGGCCGGCACATTGGTTGTGGGCGCTGGTGGCGCGCTGCCGTCGAACAGCGCGCTGGCAATCAGCGGCGGCGCCCTCGTGCAATTGGGCACGGGCACCGGCGTTGAGACTCTCTCCTCGCTGAGCATTGATAGCACCAGCACGCTCGACGTGGCCAACAACCACTTCTACATCGACTATGGCAGCGGTAGCGACCCCATCACCACCATCGCCGCGTACATCAAGTCCGGCTACAACGGCGGCACGTGGAACGGCCCGGGGATCATTTCCTCGGCGGCACTTACGAATGCCAGTGGCCTGCTCTACGGTGTCGGCTACGCCGACGGGCAAGACCATGTCGTTAACGGCCTGACCTCCGGCGAGATCGAGGTGAAGTACACCCTGCTTGGCGATGCCAACCTTGACGGCCTGGTCAACGGCTCGGACTTCAACATCCTCGCCGCCAACTTCAACCAGAGCATCACCGGCTGGGACCAGGGCGACTTCAACTACGACGGCCTGGTGAACGCGTCCGACTTCAACGTGTTGGCGGCGAACTTCAACCAGGGCGTCAGCGGCACGGCCTCGGCCGGCGACGTTGCGGCCTTGGACGCCTTCGCCATGGCCAACGGATTGTCCTTGCCGACGTCCAGCGTTCCGGAGCCGGCGTCGATGGGTCTTATGATGGCCGCAGGTATTGGAGTACTCAGCCGGCGCGGTCGCCGGTTGAAAAAGCACTGATCTTGTGGTTTGGGAAATCGCGGATGCGGAGTCGATTCAGTGATGTTGAAGAAAAACTGGCGGGCTCGTCCGCAGAAATGTAACCGGCAACGCGGGAAAGCCCGCTTTGTTAGGTGAAGAACATCCGTGATCAGGAACTCAGTGGCGTCATAAGATTACATGAGAGGTGAACTGGCTCCGCACCGCTGAGGAAAAGGACCATGTACGGCAAACGATTTTTGAAGGGATTTACGTTAGTTGAATTGCTGGTCGTGATTGGGATCATCGCCCTGTTGATCTCAATCCTCTTGCCGGCGCTGGGAAAGGCCAGAGCGCAGGCAAATCTGATTGCCTGTGCGTCCAACTTGCGAAACATCGGGCAGGCCCTGAACGAATACGAGGCGGACAATAAGGGCTGCATCCCATACGCAGCTGTCCAGAATATTGGCTCTCCGGTCTGGTGGTTTTGGTCGGACACGCTGAGTCTGATGCTTGGCCAAAAGCCCAATCCCGCCGGCGGCAATTGGGTCAATCAGCCCTCGCAGTTATCAGCCATTTTCTGGGACCCGGAAGTAAGCAGCCAGGGAATGCGTGACCCCCGTTCCTGTGACTATATTGCCAACACGCGAATCTTTGCCCTCGATGCTCTTGGCTTCGTTCCGCAGCATGGCAGTGTGGCCGAATCGGTCGAGCCGTTACGCACCGTAGGGTCGATTCAGCGATCAGCCGAGGTTGCCATGGTATGGGACAATCGCATTTACCTTACCAGCGGACCCTACGGTTCAGTCGCCGGGGGGGAGATCGGTACCCAGGACTACGATTGGCCGTACACGTTTGGAATGGAAGAGTGGTGGATCACTGGTAATCCCAATTCTGGGTTGGCGTTCCCCACGTCTTATAATGGAAAATACACCGGCTACGGACGCCGCATATTGCTTGGGAGTGGTAACGCCGTCGACAAGAGCATAGGCAGTTGGATTGTGACCGGGGCATCGCTTCAGGGAGAGATATACGACAACGCCGATATTACAAGCCCCACCGGCAGCGGTGGAAACGCCGGTGAGAAATTTCAATGTGAGATGCGGTTCAGGCACTTGAATAATACCACCTGCAACATCCTGTTTGTCGATGGCCACGTGTCGCCTTACGTAATCGGCGAGGTTACTGCAAAAATGCTTTGTGCTAATGTGAATTGGCCGGCCTCCGGTCAATAATTGTGGAACAATCAAACAATTGCCAAAATCACTCCACAGCGATACAGATTTAGCAGGCGTAGTCCCGCGCCTTTCCCGGACCGAAGTGCATGAGCATCAGAGAAGCGATCAATCAGAAGAAATCCGTCGGTGTGGGGGTTGCAATCCTCATTTTGGTCCTCGCGGTGCTCATTTTGGTTTATAGCCAAATGCCGGCGCACCGGATCAAGGGAGACAAGGCCTATTTCACCGATGACGATGGACAGACCTGGTTTCTGGATTCAACGTACCTGACGCCTCCGTTCGATCACAACGGCAAACCCGCGGTGAGTGCGGCGCTCTACAGTTATGATCACGGCAACAAGAAGTTTTGCCCCTTCCTGATGAGATATACCGACTCGGCCAAGAAGCGTCTCGACGACGCGATCGCCGAGGCCGCCAAGCAAGGCAAACCGCCATCCTCCGTCTCTCTGTTCGGTGATCTGGAGTTGAATAAGACAGGCGTGGAAGTCAAGATCCCCGGGCCCGGTCATGCCTGGGTATTGAGGGATACCACCGAAGGGGCGGACACGATAAACCAGGGGCTGGCCACGCACGCCGACGACACTTCGGATCTGGTGATCCCGGAGTAGGGCTCCAGCCTCAGTAAGTCAGCGTTTGGCCGATTTGATATTGCAAAACGTTGTAATAGTCATTGCCGTTGACGTACCCTAGCAAAAAGAAATCCGCTCTAAAGACATAATTGTTTACCCAATCAGGAGTATAATTTCCGCCGTCGGTCCAGGCCCAAAAATCATTGACGCTGTCTTGTCCGACAGAGGCTTCGCCGGCGATATCGCCGAGCAGAAATCCGCATTTTACCGTGAAGTTGCCGGTGATATTTGTGCCCAACTCCGTGACGTTGTTGGCAGTTAACACGAGTGTCTGCCCATTCACGGGGTTGGTAAAATACACGTCCAGTTCCTCAGGATAGCCCGGATTGACGGAAACGCTGCTAAGAAGTCCGTCGGCGCCATTGTTGGTGTTAGTCAACGTGACGGTCACGCCGGAACTGCTGATGGGCACACTGAAATCCAAAGCGATTTCGTCCTTCATTGATCCTCTGGAATCGCGGTCTTCAATGCCGGGCAGTGTGCCGTTGGGCACGTTCAGCGGCAAATTGATGGCGTAGCTTGTGCCCCCCTGGTTGCGGATGGAACTTGCTGACAAAAGTGTGAGCCCACCCGCGGGTCCACCGCCGCCGGGGCCGAAGACTTGCAATGTCAGGTTCACGGGATTCGCGGAATTCTGTGCGCCGGCCAGCACCGCGTTGCCGAGAGAATCAAACGCGGCTCCTCCTTCTGAAATGCCGCTATTAAAGGGATTAACCAGGTCAACGCCATTCCCCGTCGTCCCGCTGATCCAGCATCCGGAAATCGTACCACCGTTGAGGTTTGTGTACTGGGGGTAGGGAACAAGGCCGTCCAATACAACGAGATCACCATTGGTCGGGTTCACCGCTATGTTGGCGTAGTCCAAGGCGCTGCCACCGTCAGCAGTCCATGAACCCGCGACGTTGCCGTCACCGTTTGGTCCCCGAGTTGTGGAGGCCCCGTTCGCGGTTATCTGGCTTACCCAAAAATCGCTTGCGCCGGCCGATTCGAGGAATTCGATATTGCCATTCGGCAAGGCGCAGATGGCGTTGATGTCACCCGGTGAGTCTCCGGATTGTAATTCCGGCGGCACGGAGGAAATCGTATCGACTCCTCCGGTTACGGGGTCGAATCCGGAGTAGTAGCCGACGCCGTTCGCGTTGATCGCGATGATCGCCGGATAACTGTCATAGGAAGGTGTTAAAGGACTTGCCGAAGCCCCAAGATAGATCGCCTTCGACGTGGCTGCGATTGCTGTGAATGCTCCCCATTTAGCGGTGCCGCCAACGTCATCGGTATCCAGGATCGAAAACTCACCATCATTTCCCCAAGCGGTATCCAATGCCCCGGTGCTGGCATCGAACGCAAAAACGGTTTCCGTCCCGTTCGGATCGCCGACGAAATTCGGGAGGTTTGGATAATTAAATGCTCCGGCCAATAATATGTCGTGATTCGCTGGATTTATCGCAATGGGGCCGCCACCCATAAACCATGGCTCATTATTGACTTCCACATTTGAAGGGTTAGAATTAAGGGAATAGCTTGGCGTCAACATGGGCACCATCTCCACGCCGTTGCCCCCAAAGTCTGCCCCGTCACTTTCGGCGTAGTAACTCCCGAAATTGCTGACCAGTTGACCACCCGCATTCATTTCTGCAAAATTCGCGTTGCCATCAGCCTTCGCAATCTCAATTGTGATATCCCCGTTATTTGGATCCGTGGCGATGTACGTTGGACCCGCCCCCCCATAGGGATCGATCCCTACCACATTCTGAAGGTTGACAACGGAGTAGCCCGGTATGGGGTCGGTTTCATCGTCGGTGTTGCAATTGGCACCACCGAAGCTCGTATCGAGCGCAAGCGTGCCCTGTTGATATTTGTATGCTGCGACTACGATATCGCTATCTGACGCGCCGTAATAATACGCAGATGTCGGCATGGCCGCGTATGCGACTATGATATCGCCGGTTACCGGGTCGAGCGCGCTGACGGACCCTCCATTATTATCAATAGGCCAGGGCGGCGTCGGTGAGACCAACGTGAAACTCGGGCTCAGCGGTGGGAGCGGGTTGGCGCTTAGGAGGACCCTCCCTTCCAGTGGCTCCAAGATAGCCCGCCTTGCCAATTTGGTGTTTTTGGAATTACGGCGAACGCCCCGTCGACCGAGAGAGAATTGCATGATGCGCCTCTTGAAGTGAATTTCGTTTGAATCGCAAAATTAACGTGTTGCAAATATTTTTTAAGGTGTTAACTTCCCTTCCCTCCTTCTTGGAATGCGGTATCGCAAAGCGACCGTGTACTACCGAATCGCCAGAGTTTCCATAGGATGAAATTACGTTTGTAGTGTAGGGATTTCCCCTACGAATCCTTAGACAACGGACGCCGGCCCGCGTGCGCACGCCGACGACACTTCGGATCTGGTGATCCCGGAGTAGAATCGCTGCCAACACGCGCGAGTTGCCAAACGCCGTTGGCGCGGGAGATGCCGGTCCACGGGATTTGCCCCGAATGCCGCGATGACGGGGAGAATGAACCGCAAAAAATAGGTCATCGAGTAAGAGCCGGGCCATGAGCGCCGGCCCCGTCGCACGTCCCCAACGTCGTTCATCTTTGCGCGCCAAGCGGCCGGCGCAATTCGCGCATCCCGGTCCATGGCGATCAATTCGCACGTCAATACGAAGTCACTCCCATCGAAGTGCCGATGCTCCAGCCCGACGGCAACGACACCACCACCATATTCCTCACCCAGTTTTTGTGGGCGCCGCCGATGTCGTTGAACAGCGTCTGCCCCAGCAGCCGCGACGGGTCATAGCCCCACGAGTTGCAATGCGACGGCTGGGGGGCGACGATGGCGCCGTCTTTAATGGTGGTGTACGTGGCGCCCGAGCCGCCGGAATTCAACACGAACCCGCCCGCGGTATGACGCAGTTCGAAATCCGTAAACGTGTTGTTCGTCTGCGTGGCGCCGCCGGTGAGCCATATTCCCGCGCCGCAATCTTTATCGAACTGGCGAAACATGTTGTTGGATGCCGGCGAGGAGATTTGAGCGAAAGGACCGACGCAACCCTGGCACTGGATGTACGTAAACAGGTCGTTCTGCATCCCGGTCGCGGTCGGAACGTCATCGGCCAGGATGACCTGGCTGGCATTGTTGGTCAGTCCGATTCGGAAGAAAACCAGCGAATTGAAATAGCTGTTGGTGGGGCTGTTTCGCAGCACGATCCCACGGCACGTCTGGTCCCACGTGCAACTAATGACCAGGTTCTGATCCCCCCCCAGGGTAATCTCGTTATTGCCGGCGACGGGCAGGCCGTCCCATTCCACGTTGTACAAGGCGGCGTGACCCGTCGCGGCCGACATTCCCGACTCGACCATCTTGACGTCTTTGCAGAGCATACCGATCATCGCCCCTTGCGGTCCCGTCGCCCGCCGCAGCCGCAGCCGCAGAAAGCTCAGGTTCTGCGCGGCAGAAGCGTTGCCGTTGTGATAGAGGACACAGCCGCCGGCCAGGGGATCGTGGGAGGCGTCCAGCGTGAAATCGCTGAACGTGGCATAGCTGTTGTCGTTGCTCCCGGAATCAAAAACAACGTCCGAGACGTTGCCGGGATTGTGCATGCGAACCAGGATGGTCGCATCCCGATGCGCTCCGGCCACGCTGACGTGCCCCGGCAGGGTGATGGTGTTGTTGATCCGGTAGACGCCGGCGGCGAGATTCACCTGAAGCATGGTGTTTCCCGGCGCCAGAGCCGTATTCACCGCGGCTTGGATGGTCGCGCTGGCATCTTGGACCTCCCCCGACGAACCCGGACCGGGCGGGGAAACATCGACCATCTGAACAACCGGAGCCGCGCGGACAGTCAGGGTGAGGGTCTTGGGAGTGGGCAAGGTCGCCGTTCCCAGGGCCAGCGTGTAAATGCCCGGAGCGACGGTCGATGGAATGGGAACCACCTCGCCATCAAAAATATCCTCGTCTCTGTTGCCCCATTGCCCTATCGCGCCTTCGCCCCAATGGCCGTTAAGGCTGACCTTCGACGGATCTAAGGAGGGCCAATTTGGAACGGCGCCGGCAGGGCCGGTCAGGCTCCAGTTGTTCTCATGCTGCCTCACCGCAAACTGCAATTTTCCGGCGGTATCCCAAACGTAATCAGTCTCGCCCTGCGTAACCGTGGTTCGCCAAATGCACAACTTGGCGCTTGCCTGGCCTGCAAGACAGAGAATAATCGGCAATATCCATTTCATGTTTTTTGCTCGGATTTGGACCTAGTTTCGCTCTTCACTCCATTGGTCGATCCCCAACGTTTCCACGCTCCATCCCCGCGGCAAACCCACGACGGTCAGGTTCGTCACCGTGTTATTGTTGGGGGGGCCGACGTTGCTGAACATGGAGGGGTGCGGCCCAAAGTGGCTCGGCTTGTAGATACTCAGATCGCCATAATAAAATTCCATTCCCTCGCTGGGCGTAGGATCGATGACCGCGAAACTGTCAAAAGAGTTGTTGGCGACATAATGGCCCTGGGTAAAAGTGGGAAGCTTGCCTCCCCAATTCAATGCAACGTCCGGAAGGGAACCTCGCAATTCAAAGTTCCTGAACGTATTTCCCGTATCCATCGCGCCGCCATAGCCGTACAACGCCAGCCCCTGGTTTCGGTCTGAGTCAAAATCATGAAAATGATTGTGGGTGGCCGCCGAGTTCCAGAACATCACCAGCGGTCCATAACATCCCTGATATTGCACGTATGAAAAAACGTTGTCGCTCATGCTGAGCGGGCTGGTGGTCTCCAGCAGGATCACCTCGCCGCTGTTGCCGGTCTTCGCAATCCGCGAGAACGTCAGCGAATTGAAATAACTTTCCGTGGGTATCCCGGACTCGCCCATCGTGGCTCTCAAGATTATTCCCCGTTGCGTGTTATCCCACGAGCAATTGATTATCACGTTCTGATCTCCTCCCACGATCAGTTCATTTCCGGAAAAAGGCAATCCCTTCCAATGCACATCCTTCAGCAAATTGGAACTCGAACTGAGACACATTTCCGAGTTCACCATCTCGACGTCTTCAAATCGCATCCCGTGGACCGACGGTCCCGTGGCTTGAATCAGCCTGAGCCGCAGAAAATTCATGTTCGTGGCATGGGCGCCACCCGGGTAGCCCTCGAAAACGGGTGAGCCAACGGCTGAAGGATCCTGTGAACAGTCCACCGTAAAATCACTCAGCGTCTCGCCGCTCGTATCGCCATTGATGGATTCGGGAGTAAACAGGGGTGTTTGACTGGAAAAATAGGCGGCGTCGTTCGCGTTGTACGTGCGGACCAAGATCGTCGTGTCCCGATCCGCTCCCACCACGTTGACGCTGGAAGGCAAACTGATCCTGCTGTTGATCCGATAAACGCCTGGGGCAAGATTGACCTGGAGCATCGTTCCCGCCGCATGGGGCGTATTCACCGCGGCCTGGATCGTCGGGCTGGCGTCGCGATCCGCTCCTGGAGAGGCCACGCTGATCTGCCTCGTCGTGACCAGAGGCGCCACAACGGCCAGTGCGAGAGTTTGAGGCCGCTGCCCCGTGGGCGTGATCGTCAGCGTATAGGCGCCGATCGGAGTCGTGGATGGAATAAACAACGACTGGGCGTCGTTTGAATCCTCCTGCATCCTGCCCCAATGCGACGTAATGATTGGAACGTGGGCCCCCGTCGCATTATTGGTCAGAGTCCACGAGGCGGATGCCGGCGTCGAAGCCGCTGGCGGCGGTGGTAAAGTCTCGTCGGTGCTCCAGACATAATCGCTGTCGCCCTGTGCGATCGTTGTCCGCCAGATGCAAATCGCGGCGTCCGCCTGGGCCGCAATCCCCAGAATAATGAGAAAAACAAACCGGTTCATTTCGCCGCAATTCCTGCAACAGAGCCCCTCACCTCCGGAACATCAGCCCCAGGTAACCCTGTATGCCGTTGAGCGAAGGGTTGCGGTTGGGGCCTTCCTGGCGCGCATTGGACAAATGGTAATCCCGCACGCCGAACATGATTTCCGTGTGTTCGTCGAGGCGATAAACGGCGCCCACCCCGGATTGAATCGTGAAGTTGAAATCGGTCCCGGAGGGCGGGATTCGATTGTTGGCCTCCAGAATTCCGGGCGAGAAGTCGCCGTAGAACGAAAACCGCCGATAGTTCCACAGATGCGTGCGCAATATCATGTCCACGCCGCCGGCGCCGACGTTGTCCTGCGGTTGGGAACAGCCCAGGCCGGTGGCCTCGAACCCGAAAGCCCAATTGTTTGCGAAGTAATAGTTCAGCCCGACGCTGCAAAATCCGATTTGCGCGCGCGTGCCGTTGGGTTGCTGCTCGTATCCGCCGTAGAGGGTGACGACTCGCAGCCCGCGCGGAAATGGCTCGCCGGTGACCACGTCGTTTGACAGGGTCGTCGAAGCGGCGGTGGCCCCAAACTGCTCGTCTGCCCGAACGCTCGACGCCAACGCGAATATCGCCAGACCGAGAATCGCCCAAGAGCGCAATTGACCGCGGGGACCGGCGGCGTTGACGGGTGCCCCCAGCGCGGTAATGTTTCGCCGGACTTGGCTGGTCATTCGATCGAGGATTATGCAGCCGAAGCAAACCGAGTCAACCTCGACTGTCGGGCGGGAAAACTCCGGCGTTTGGCGCGGAGCCGTTGCGCGCGCCTTGCGCCGTTTTTTCCATTGGCTCAGCCCGTTTCGCGCTTGGCGCGAATTGCGCGTGGGCCAGGTGGCGCGCAGGGATTTCGCGGCCGGCCTGGCGATCGGCGCGTTCATCGCCTGCCTGCCCATCTACGGCCTGCAAACCGTCCTCAGTCTTTACGCCGCCCGCCGCCTGGCGTTGCATCCCCTGTCCGTCGTCGCCGGTTCACAATTGTCCGCTCCTCCCCTTGGGCCGGTGCTCTCATTCGTCTCGCTGGTGCTGGGACACGCGTTGATCTCCGGCAAGCTGCCCGACCTGACCCATTGGCGCACGGTCCAATTGCCCAAGATGTCCTTCTCGGTGTTCAATTCATTTCTCATCTCCTGGGTGGTCGGCGGCGTGGTTCTGGGAGCGGTGCTCGCCGTGATTATTTATGCAATTTCCAGCATCGCATTCCGCCTGATGTTCCGCCGCCCTGAATCGGGACAGTGATGCGTTCTCCTCCCGACTACCGCCCGTCGTCTCCCAGGGTCGAATAATCATAAAGAAAAACCCACGCTCCCGGCTCGTCGTGCTCGCGGATCGGATGGCCGATCTCGTTGAACGCCGCCAAGGTGAACTGGTGCACGTCAAGCTCGCCCCCCTCGGCGTGGATCAGAATCAGCCATACGCGATGTCCGCCGGCCAGCGGTTTCACGTCGTCCAGAATTTGCCGGGGTTCGGTGATCGACGGCTGAACGTGAAGCGCCCCCGATGATTCGAGATCGGCCGGCCAATGCGCCAGCGACTGGTAATAGCGGAATGACGGCTCGGCGAAGTGAGTCAGATAAACGATGTCGCCCGGTTGCCATTGTTCGGCGACCCAACGGTAGGCCGGCAGGGATTCCTCTCGCCCCGGCGGCGAAACCAGATAGCCGACGGCTCGGCTGGCCGAAGGGATCGCCACCAGCGCGGCGATGGCGACCGCGGCGGTTTTTCCCGCAAGGTTGGTCCACAGCGACTCCGTGGCCGCGGCCACTAAAACCAGGTATTGCGGCACGAAGAATAGCGCCAGCCGATCGGCCAAGGGATATTGCCTGATCGCCGATGCCGCCAGGACCAGTGGAAGGGGGGCGAGGATGAGCGGCAGGCTCCCGCGGTTTCGCACGGCGACGGCGATGCCGACGATCAAGCCGACCAGCGCGGCCGCCGGGTAGTCCAGCCACATCGCGCCGGGGCTGGCGGCGATTGAGGCGAGACATCGGATCACCCAACCCCAACCCGCGGCATAGGTGGGCGACAGCGGCATGAAGGCGTCTTGCGCGGCCCAGTATTGCACCAGATGTGGATGGGCTTCTCCGAGCGTCAACGGCCGCAGGAAAATCAGGTAGTCGGCCGCGAAGACCACGCCCCAGACCAGGCAGATCGCAAGCGCGGAACCCAATGCGCCAGACCGGCGCTGTTTCCACAGCATCCAAATTCCCGCCCCGGCCAACACGAAGACGGCCGGATAGGAGAACAAAATCCCCGCCGCGCCCACCGCCGCGGCAATCGCCGCGCGGCCCAATCCGGGCCGATCCATCCAACGCAAAGTTGCCAAGGTCACGGCCAGCGAGACGGCCACGTCGCACGAGTACGGCTTAAGTTCATTGCTGTAGTAGATGAGAGGTCCGAGGAAGCTGAACAACGCCATGGCGACGATGGCGCCGCCGGCGCCCAGAACACGCCGCGCCACGGCCAGCATGAGGAGCAGCGATGCCAACCCAAACGCCAGCGAAACGAGCCTCAGCGGCCGCTCGCCAGTACCGAAAAGTCGCGCCACCCAGTGAACCAGTAAAAGGAATCCAGGCGGCGCGGCCTGCCAATCGTCCAGGGGCTTGAAGAGCAGATCGTGCAGCGACCGGTTCCGGAGGCTGTTGGCCAGGTAGATCTCGTCGAGCCACAGGGCTCGCCAATGCATCCACCGCCCCAGGCGCAGGATGACGCCGACCGCGAGCGAGCCCCAGAGCAGCGCCGTCGCAGTTCGGGCCGAACCAAGGCGGCCGGTCGAGACGTCTGGTTTTCCGGTCGCTTCGGTGACGGCGGTCATAGGCGGATATGTTAGCCAACGCCGCGGGAATTGCCCGCTGCGCTCTTTCAACTATATTCATTTGAGTTGCACGATCATTCAACCCAATCGAGGAGAACCAGATGTTGAAATTGCGCCATGCGTTGATTGCCGTGGTCGGGATGGGAATCGTATTGGCATGGGGCGCCCGCACCACGGCGGATGCCCCCACGGCGCCTCCGGCCACGCAACCGGCGGCAATGCAACCGGCAGACGTCGCGGCCCCCAAGCTGAGTCCCAATGGGCGAATGGACGCCCACTTTCAAAAAATGCATGAATCGTTTCTCCTTCGCCGCACACAGAGTCCGATCGGCGTGCTCTTCCTGGGCGACTCGATCACCGAGGGCTGGAGCGGCAGGGGCAAGCGCGTGTGGGACATGTATTATTCCAACCTGGATGCCGCCAACTTCGGCATCGGTGGCGATAAGACCCAGCACGTCCTTTGGCGAATCGAAAACGGCGAATTGGACGGAATCAGCCCCAAGGTCGTGGTTTTGCTGATCGGCACCAACAACATCGGCTATCCGGCTGAAGATATCCTGAAGGCTGATGAACTCATCGTGCAGAGGATTCACGAGAAGCTTCCGAATTCTAAGCTGCTGATTCTGGGGATATTTCCCCGCGGCGACAACCCCAAGGCCCCGTCGGTTGCCGAGATGCGGGCCAAGATCAAGACCGTCAACAAGGGCCTGGCGACTCTGGATGATGGCAATATGACTCGCTTCCTGGACATCGGCAGCAAGTTTTTGAACGACGACGGCTCGTTGCCTCGCCCCATCATGCCGGACTTCCTCCACCCCAGCCCCGCCGGCTATCTGATATGGGCCGACGCCATGGCTCCGTTGCTCGATGAAACGTTGAGATAACTTCGCGCCAAACGGCGCTTGACCGGCGAAATGGCTTGCCGTGTAATGGCGTGAACTGATTCACGGCGGCGGTTCGCAACCAGTGATTGCAAAGGTCTTATGGGGTCTGATGCCATGCCAAGTCTTTCGGCTCCCTGCAAACAAACTATCGGCCTAGTTCGTCGCTTGGCGTTTTGCTTTTCGACGACGCTGGCGTTTTTTCTCGTCCTGTCGATGCCAATCCCGGCTGCGGCCGACACGCCGACGACCAAGCCGGCGCCTGCGCCACAGAAGACCTATTCGATCGACAATTTTTCCCCGCTTTTCGAGACCCGCGAAGGCCAGGCGACCGCCGATGCGGCGTTCCAGGCCAAACTCAACGAGATCATCGGCAACACCGAAATTGAATTGGGCCAAACCGGCTCGGGCTACGTCGCCGCTTCACCGGACGTTCCCACGGCCCGCAAACGAATCGCCGATTTGAATGTTGAAGGATCGAACGAGTATTCACAGAGGGCGGTTCTGGCGATCGACAAGGCCATCGTGCGCCAACTCAACGAGCAAGGTTACGGCGCGGTGCTGGCGGTTCCCAGCCCGACCGACATCGATCCGCAGGACCTGTCCGACATGCGACCCAGACGCAGGGGAACGATGCACATCCTGGTTTCCGTTCCCACCGTCGCTCAGGTCAGGACCGTGGCCTCCGGCCAACGCATCCCCTCCTCGCAGCCTCGCATCGACAATTCCAAGCAACAGCGGATCATTCACAATTCTCCCGTCCAGGTCACCACGCGGCCCACCAACAACGCCACGCCTTTTTTCGACGAAAAGCGGGTCAACGATTACGTCGATCGCCTCAACCGCCAGCCCGGCCGCCGCGTGGACGTGGCGATTTCCGCCGCCGACCAACCGGACCAGTACACCCTGGACTATCTCGTCAACGAGATCAAGCCCTGGTACGTCTATGCCCAGACCTCCAACACGGGAACCGCCCTCACCAACGCCTGGCGCGAGCGGTTTGGCCTGGTTGACAACCAACTCAGCGGGAACGACGACATCCTCAATCTCGACGCAATCACGGATTTCGATCAGTCGACCAATGTCACGGCCTCCTACGAGTTTCCGATCGCCGCCGACGTTCCCTCCCTGGGGACCGATCGCCTCCGGGCCAGGGTTTATGGCATCTGGGACCAATACACCGCCGCGGACCTGGGTCTGTCCGGCAGCTCGTTTACCGGCAACGACTATTCGGGCGGCGGCGAGTTGATCTTCAACTTTTTCCAGGCCCACAACATGTTCTGGGACGTGATTGGCGGGGCGCGCTATCAAAGCTCGACGGTGAAGTCCACCTTTGAGCAGACCAACGCCACCGGCGAATACATCCTCCCTTATGCCGGCCTTCGCGTGCAGGATTATCGGGACATCTATTACTACGTCGCCGCCGTGAACGTCGAGGGCGGCATTACTTCCACGAGCCAGACCGTTCTGGCGGAGTTGGGCCGCGCCGATCCCGATTCCGACTGGGTCCTTCTCCAGCCCAGCGCCCAAGGCTCATTTTTCCTTGAGCCGCTCGTCGATCCTTCGGATTTTGGCGCGGGCCGCGGCACGCTGGCACATGAAATTTATCTCTCGGCCCGCGGCCAATGGGCGTTCAACTCCCGCCTGATTCCGCAATTCGAGCAGGCGGCCGGCGGGTTCTACAGCGTCCGAGGATACCCCGAAGCCGAACTTGCCGGCGACACCGTTTTCTTCGGCACCGCGGAATACAGGTTTCATCTTGCCCGTTTCCTCAGCGTCGAGCCAAACCCCTCCAATTTCAAGCTCCTTGGCGAACCGTTCCGTCTGACTCCCGAGCAGCCGTACCAGCGTCCGGATTGGGACCTGATTCTCCGCGGCTTTGTGGACGCCGGGCAGGTGCTGCAAAGCCGCAGGGTCACCGGCGAGTACAACAACACCCTGGCCAGCGCCGGCGCCGGCGCGGAACTGCAAGTCAAGCAGAACGTCGACATTCGCGGGGATTGGGGATTGGTGCTTTCGGGTCTCGGAACCCGCGTCAAAGTCGGGAGCAGTCGTTTTACCTTCATCGTCACGCTTCTTTATTGAGGTATGCCGTGAACTTCTCAAATACTTCAGCCCAGGACATGGTTCGGACTTCCCGGAGCAAACGCCGCCGCGCCAGGATGATCGTCCTTTGCGCCATCACGCCGATCGCGGCCGCCCTGACGCCAACGGCGAGGGCGGCGGTGCACCTCAGCGGCGTCGTCAGCGGAACCGCCTCCATTTCCCAAATCGGGCCGATCACCACCATTCGCACCAGCAACAACGCCATTCTCAACTTCTCCCAGTTCGACGTCGCCCTCGGTTCCACCGTCAATTTTCTCCAGCCCTCCGCCGCCAGCCGCGAACTCGATCACGTCAACTCCGCCACGCCGTCGCTGATCAACGGCTCGATCGTCTCCAATGGCACCGTCTACCTGGTGAATCCCGCCGGTGTGATCTTTGGACCCGGCGCCGTCGTGGACGTCAACGGCATCTACGTCGCCGGTTCCCACATGGCCGACCAGGATTTCCTCAACAAGGCCGATCATTTCAGCGGCATCTCGGGAGTGGTCTCCAACAGCGGACAGATCCACGCCAACCAGGCGTATCTGATCGGCTCGCAGGTATTCAATCAGGGATCGATCGTTGCGCCACGCGGCATGGTGGCGATGCTGGCCGGTTCGGACGTGCTTGTCAGCCAACAGGGAAGCCACGTGACCGCCAAGGTCGTTCCGGTCGTCGCCGTGCCCTCGGCCAGCGTCAATTCGTCGCAGGCCGATCTCCGCAGCTCCGGGCTGGCCGCCGGCGACGTCTATTCCCTGGCCATCCGACACACCGGCTCCATTCAGGCCGCCAACGTGCTGATCGACGGCGGCAAAGGCCACGTGCAGGTCTCCGGCTCGATCGATGCCTCCTCCAACGCTGCCGGGACCACCGGCGGAACCGTCGCCATCACCGGCGGGCAGATTGATTTGCTATCGGCGGACATCAATGCCGACGGCCCCGCCGGCGGAGGCACGGTGAACATCGGCGGCGGCGCCCACGGCGGCGGCGATCTGGCTCATGCCGATTCCGTCTCCCTCGATTCCGGAACCCTCATCAATGCCGACGCCACGACAAACGGCCCCGGTGGCTCGATCACGCTCTGGTCCGATTCCAACACCAGCAGTTCGGCGACCCTCACCGCCCGCGGCGGCCCGCTCGGCGGCAATGGGGGAATGATCGAAACCTCCGGCGAATACGTCAGCGTCACCAATGCGCCCGATGCTTCCGCCGCCAAGGGCTCTCCCGGTACCTGGCTCCTCGATCCACTCAATGTCGAAATCACTAACGCTCCCAACGACAGTTCATTGACCGGTACGGCGCCGGCGACCAATACGACTTCGCCGGTCCCCAACGGCACCATCGAAGCGGCGCTGTTATTGGGCGAAAACGTCCTCATTACCACCAATCTCAGCGGAATGGGTGCCGGAACGCTCACCCAGGACTCCAACGCCCTGATCACGGTGGCTCTGACCAGCAACGCCACGCTCCAGCTTCAGGCGAATTCCGACATGCTCCTACAAGGCGGAATCTCCAGCGCCGGCAGCACCGCCACCCTGAATGTTGAGTTGGATCAACTCAACAACTCTCTCAGCGCCGTTACCATCAATACTACTCCCATCAGCATCAACGGGAGCCTGAAAATTTTCGGCGGTAACGTGTCGCTGGCCTCGGGCATTGGCATCACCGCGGCCAGCGTTCAGATCAGTTCGGGCACGGCGACGGGGACGGCGCAATCCCTGACCACGGGGACCATCAGCATCTCCGGCCCCGTCGTGACCAACGGCGGCGCCTTCATGGCTGGGGGAACCAGCTTCACCTCCGCCACGGGCGGAACGATCGCCACCAGCGGCGGCAATGTGACGATCGAACCCTCCGGCGCAATTACCATTGGCGCGAACGTCGATACCGGCGGCGGCGCCTTCACCGCGACCGGCCAAAGCTTTGTGAATAATGCCAACATTTCTGACGACGGTGTCAGCACCGGCAGCAACGGACTTAGCATCAACACGACGTCCAGTTCGGGCAGCCTGGACACCATTGACATCAACGGTGCGTTGAGTTGGACGGCCGGCACCGGGCGTTCGGTCGTGATCGAGGGCGGAGGCAACGTTACGATCGCGACTGGCGGAAGCATCACCGGCAGCGGGGCGGTGCCGATCTCGCTTTATACAACCGGCGTCCCCGCGACCCCTCCGGCCACCAGCTACAACAATGTCACGGTCAGCGGAACCATCAACACGACGGGTCCATTCGTCAGTGCCGGGGGAAACTTCATCATAAGCTCGCCCTCCGGGACGCCTGCTCCCACCGTATTGACGGCTTCCACAGTCACTATCAATACCGCCACTCTCACGCCTGACAGTATCGCCCTCACCAACCTGTCCGTCTTCATCGGTGGGCCGGTGGTCACAACCAGCGCCTTCGTTGCCGGCGGCACAGTTGAATTCACCGATTACGAGACTGGCTCGGTCACCACCCACGGCGGGGCGTTTACGATCACCAATAGCGGAGTGCAGGACATTGGCCAACCAATCAACACCGGCGGCGGGAATTTCTCCGCGACTGGCGGCGCCAGTTTCACCAATGCGGGTTTCGGGACCATTACCACCAACACTGGAAGCGTGACCATTGCAACTACCAACTCGGATGGAATCGAAATTGCCGCGGCCGTTAATACCAACGGCGGCGGATTCTCGGCGACCGGTGAATCCTTCACCAGCACGGCATCCATCACCGATGGCGGCAACGGAGCCCTGTCCAGTGGGGCGTTTCTAATAAGCACCACCACCGGCAGCCAGGTCGATTCCCTCACGATTGGTGGGGCGATCACTTGGGCCGGTGGGACCGGACGCTCGGTGACCATCGAGGGGCCATATACTTTCAACATCAACGGCGGCATCACGTCCACCGGCTCTGTGCCGTTAAAAGTTGTGATCGACTCCACCAACGCTTCCAGCACGATTAACATCGCCTCCGCCGTCAACACTTCCGGCGCGTTTGTCAGCGACGGTGGAAATTTCACCGTCGCATCGACCGGCTCCGTGACCGCCCAGACCGTCGCATTGGAAACCAATACCACAACTCCGGACGGACAGAGCGTCACCGCCGGCGCCGTGACCCTTAGCGGCCCGATTGTCACGCAGGGTACCTTCACCGCGCACGGCACCGGTTTCAGCCAAACCGCCTCCACCGCAACGATCACCACCAACGGCGGCAACGTGACGATCGTGCCCACCGGCAGCGATGAAATCGAGGCGGCCGTTAATACCGGGGGCGGCGTCTTCAACGCCGCCGGAACCTCCTTTACCAGCAACTCTGCCGGGACCATCAATACCAGCGGCACAACCAACGGCGAAGTGGACATACACCCCGCCGGCCCGACCAGCATCGGCGGTGCGATCACCACCGGATCGGGCTTCAGCGCCGGGGGCGGCATCTACCTTGATTACGGCACGTCCAGCAGCCCGGGGCCCGTGCCCAACGGAACCATCGCCATCAGCGCGGCCATCGTCACCGGCAGCGGAGGCGTCTTTGTCTTTATCGGCAGCGGATCCTTCTTTGCCGGGGGGACCACTTTCACCACCACCACCGGCGGAACAATCGCCACCACCAGCGGCAACGTGACGATCAACCCTTCCACCGACATTTCCATTGGTGCGAACGTAGATACCGCCGGCGGCGCTTTCGCGGCAACCGGCCGGAGCTTCGTGACCAATGCCAACATCTCCGACGACGGCGGCAGCATCGGCAGCAACCTACTTAGCATCAACACGACCTCCAGTTCGGGGGCTTTGGACACGATTAATATCAATGGTACGTTGACCTGGACGGCATCCGGAAGTTCGCGTTCGGTTTTGATCGAGGGAGGAGGCGACGTTACCGTCGAGTCCGGCGCAAGCATCGCGGCCTCGAGCAATGGGGCGTTGCCGATCTTGCTTTATACAACCGGCGCCGCCGCCACAAGCTATGTTACGATCAGCGGGACCATCAATACGGCCGGTCCATTCATCAGCGCCGGGGGAAACTTCATCATAAACCAGCCCTCCGGTACGCCCGCTCCCACCGTCTTGACGGCTTCCACCGTCACTATCAATACCGCCACGGCCACGCCTGGCGGCACGCCGATCACCCTCAATAATGGCACCGTCGCCATCGCCGGCCCCGTGGACTCCACCAGCGCCTTCACAGCCGGCGGCACGATTTCTTACATCGACAACCAGAGTGGCAGCGTCACCACCAACGGCGGGGCCTTTACCATCAACACGCCCGGTGACATCGTTTTTGGCGCCGGCGCCGCCGTCAACACCGGTGGGGGGATATTCACCGCAACCCTCGGCACCGAGTTTACCACCTCGGGCAATGCGACCATCACTACAAACACCGGAAACGTGATTATCACAACCACCTCCGGCGCAATTCAAATCGGCGCGGCTGTTAATACCGGCCCGGTTCTTAACACTGGCGCAGGCGGCGCATTCACCGCTAACGGTCCAAGCTTTAGCGAAACCGCCCCCATCACCACAAGCGGTGGAAACGTCGCCATCACAACTACCTCCAGCGGAATTACAATCGGCGCGGCTGTTAACACCAGCGGCATTACCGGCGGCGGATCATTCACGGCCAACGGTCCAAGCTTTAGTGAAACCGCCCCCATCACCACAAACGGCGGGAGCGTCGCCATCACCACCACCCCCAGCGGCGGTGGAATTACCATCGGCGCGGCTATCAACACCGGCGGCGGCGCTTTCACGGCGATCGGTGAAAGCTTCAGCACCACCGCCGCCATCAGCGACGGCGGCGTGGCCACCGGCAGCAACGGACTTAGTATCAACACGGCGTCCAGTTCGGGCAGCCTGGACACCCTTGACATCAACGGCGCCTTGAGCTGGACGGCCGGGACCGGGCGTTCGGTTGTCATCGAGGGCGGAGGCGACGTTACCATCGACACTGGCGGAAGCATCACGGCCACGAACAATGGGGCGTTGCCGATCTCGCTCTACACGACCGGCACCCTCACGGCCGCCGGGGTTACCGGCTACAACAATGT
>JBEKKC010000065.1:0-24760 GCA_050010915.1 Tepidisphaeraceae bacterium
GCCCAATTGCAGCGTGCCGCCGGTGACGCTGACGCCGGCGTCGGACAGTGCGCCGTTGACGCCGACAACCAGTGTGCCGGCATTGACGGTGGTGCCGCCGGTGTAGGTGTTAGCACCGGCGAGGGTCCAGGTACCGCTGCCGGACTTGGTCACTGCTGCGGCCCCGGTTCCGATGATGCTGGCGAGATTGGCGTTGCCCGAGCCGGTGAGGGTCAAATTATTGCCCGAGCCGGTGATGGTTCCTGTATTGCTGAGGGTCAGCGTACCAGCGTCGGAGCCGATGGTGGAGTTGGAACCGAGGGCGATCAAGCCGGAGTAGGTGTTGTTGCCGGCGACATTTTCCAGAGCGCCGTTGGTTGCGATGCCGGTGCCGTTGAGGGTCAGGGCCACGGCAGAGCTTGTCGAAATACCTCCCTGGAGTTGAAGGGCTGCGCCGCTGGCGACGGTCACTGAGGAGGTGCCTGCTAACGCGCCGCCACTTTGGACGTTCAGCGCGCCGGCGTTGACGTTGGTTGCGCCGGTGTAGGTATTAGAACCGGTGAGGGTCCAAGTGCCGCTGCCGGACTTGGTCAGCGTTCCGGCGCCGGTTCCGATGAAGCTGGCGAGAGTGCCGTTGCCCGCGCCGGTGAGGGTGAGATTATTGCCCGATCCGGTGAGGGTTCCCGTATTGCTGAGGATCAACGTGCCGGCGTCGGAGCCGATCGTCGAATTGGTTCCGAGGGCGATCAAGCCGGAGTAGGTGTTGCTGCCGCTGACGTTTTCCAGAGCGCCGTTGGTTGCGGTGCCGGCGCCGTTCAAGGTCAGGCCCACGGCCGTGGTTGTGGAAATTCCGCCCTGAAGCTGAAGAGCAGCGCCGCTGGTCACGGTCACTGAGGAGGTGTCCGCCAGTGCGCCGCCATTTTGGACATTCAGCGCACCGCCGCTGACGTTGGTTACGCCGGTGTAGGTGTTAGCGCCGGCGAGGGTCCAGGTGCCGCTTCCGGACTTGGTCACTGCTGCGGCGCCGGTTCCGATGATGCTGGCGAGAGTGCCGTTGCCCGAGCCGGTGAGGGTGAGATTATTGCCCGATCCGGTGATGGTTCCCGTATTGCTAAGCGCCAGCGTGCCGGCGTCCGAGCCGATGGTGGAGTTGGTTCCGAGGGCGATCAAGCCGGAGTAGGTGTTGCTGCCGCTGACGTTTTCCAGAGCGCCGTTGGTTGCGATGCCGGTGCCGTTCAAGGTCAGGCCCACGGCCGTGGTTGTGGAAATTCCGCCCTGAAGCTGAAGAGCAGCGCCGCTGGTCACGGTCACGGAGGAGGTACCCGCCAAGGCGCCCCCATTTTGGATGTTCAGCGCGCCGGCGTTGACGTTGGTTACGCCGGTGTAGGTATTGGCGGTATCGAGGGCGAGCGTGTGGGAGCCGAGCTTCGTCAGCGAATAGGAGCCGCTGATGGCGCCGCCGATCGCCAGATCGTCGAAAGCGGCATTGAAATTCGTGTTCTGCTGAAGGGCCAAGGGGAGGTTAACGGTCTGGAGGTTGGTGCTGTTGTTGATGACGTCTCCGCCCAGATCGATCGCATTGCCGGTAATGACGAAAGCCCCGGCCCCGGCGTTGAAGTTGATGCCGGGGTAATAGGTGCCGGCCGTCGAATCGTTGTTGGGAGCGAGTCTGGTTGTGCCGGCGAACACGAGCGGGGAGTTGGGCGCGAGAGTTGTGGCGCCCCAGTTTGCCGAGGTGGACCAGTTGTTGGTGGAGCCGCCGCCGTTCCAAGTCGCGTTGGAAATCGGCGTCATCAGTCCGTAGTTTGTCGTGCCCTTGACCAAATCGAGTTGATAGGTCTGTCCGCCGACGATCACGTCATACAGGCCGTAGGTGCCGTTGAAGGAAATCTGGCCGTTGGCATTGGTGGTGAGGGTGTCGTTGGTGTTGTACTGGCTCATCCAGTTCTGATAGGTCGTACCGGCGGGCGTGATGCCATAGGTCGAGTTATACAGGGAATAGTAGACGGTGGTGGAGCCGGACGTGTAGGTGTCGGTGTCATTCGGACCGCCGATACCGCCCCAGTACCCGAAGGTGTTGGTCTGCGGGCTGCCGTAGGCCATGGTGAGCGCGGTTGTTAAATCGGCGTCGTAATTGCTCTGCGAGGTTCCCCCACCGGAGTTGCCGAACTCGGTGAGTGACAGCGGCATGGGATTGCCACTGGGGTCCTTGGCCACGGAAAGATTCTGCATCGCTTGCTGCATCGTTGCGGCGCTGACGTTGTTGCCGGCGTTGGTGTAAAGCTCCATTCCGATGCCGCTGATTGGACCGCCCGCGCGTTGAATCTGCTGAACGCCGTTGAGATACCAATTGGCGTAGGGGTCCGACCCGCTTTCGACGCCGGCGCTGCTGATGGATGCGGGAGAAAACTGAAGGACGTTGTACTCGTTGGTGTAGAGGCGGGTATTGGCGCCGGCGCCCCATTCGGGGGTGTTGGTCTTGCCGACGATTACCGCACCGGCCGCCTTGAGCCGGCGTACCACTTCGGCGTCCTGGGTGGCGGGCCGGACAGACCCGGACGTGCCGAAGGCGGTTGGCGACCCGGCGATGTCGACGTCGTCTTTGACCGCTATCGGGACACCCAGCAGCGGTGCCTGGTCCCGGGCGGCGCGCCGCCGGTCGGCCGCGGCAGCGTCGGCCAGCGCCGACTCGGTGAGCACTACGCGGAAGGCGTGCTGCTCGGTGTTCCAGAGAAGGTTGTGCATGCGCATCGACAGGCCGTGCTGGGAAGCGAAATCGCTCATCGCGTCAACCATCGACATGTTGACGCTGCCCTGGGTGTATTCATTGTTGACCCATTTCCCCGCATTTCCGGGAACGATCATGTTAAAATTCGACAGGATGGCGTTTTGGTAATTGGTCTCCTCGGAGGTATTCGGCGTAAGGTTCTGGCCGTTCGAGTTCCAGTTCATCCATGCGGAAGGTTCATCGTACGGGCTAAGTCCGTAGACCGCGCCGGCGAAATTGAATGAGTTGTCGATCAGCTTGACCTGCACGGACGTCCCGGCGCCCAGATGGACACCGTTGCCGTTGGTCAGCGTGATCGTGGCGGGTCCTTCGCGATAATTGGTCGCGTAGGTGGTGGCGGCGTTCGTGGCGTTGGTGTTGGTGTTTGAATTGAGCACCGACACGCCCGACCCGGCGACGGTGAGACTTCCGACGGTGAGGGCCGGGGTCTGCGTGGCCGTTTGATTATCGAGTTGTGTCCGGACGAAATACGTGCCGGCGGGAAGCGTCGGGGTGGTATAGGTGTAGTTGGTGAGAGTGCCGGAAGAGACGCTAAAAGAGTCGTTGGAATCGGCGATGGAAAGCGTCATGTCCGGGCTGAGTCCGCCGGAGGTGACTCCCGAGGCGTTCAGGGTGAAGGTAACGGGCGCGGCCGTGCTGAGGTTGATGTAGGTTCCGACGTAGCCATCGCTGCTGAGGGTCCAGCCATTGCCGGCGGCAGCGCCGCTGGATTGCAACGCGAGATTGTCTCCGTTGATGGTCGTCTGCGCAAAGGCAGGGGATGAGAATCCGCCCGCGATCACGAGGCATTTCACCATTCGTTTCTTCACGTGCCGAGTCCTCCACAAATTGCCTGGCAGGGGCAGGAATGATTTCGGCTAATGCACCGGCTTCCGCCAAGCCGGGCAGTTGACAGCAGAGCCCGGACCCGGGCGAACGACGGCGAGCTAAAACGCCAAGTAATCGCTTACCTGATTCTAATAGCGCCTGACGGGAGGTCAAGAAAAATCCCGTGATTCCGGTAGCTGCGCGGGGGGGGTACGATCCGATTATTCCGGCCGTTATCCGATAAACGGTTCGTTGTACTGTTCAGCGGTGGCGTTGGCGTCGCGCGATCGCTTTTCAATGCGCTTGCGATCCAGCCAGGCAAGCCATGACGACATGCCTTCGCCGTTCACGGCGGAAAGGGCATGAATCTCGGCGGAGGGATTGATGTTTTTGACGTCGAGGCGGAAGACGTCGTCGTCGAACTTCACCATCGGGCGCAAGTCGATCTTGGTGAGAACGACGGCTGAGGCGGATTTCAGGAGCCCGGAATATTCGGCCGCTTTGTCATCGCCGCCGCTGACCGCGAAAACGGCGACGGTGGCGTCCTGTCCGAGGTCCGGCAGGGGGCCCAATCCGCCGGCGGTTTCGATCAGGAGGATGTCGAAATCCTCCAGCGGCAATTGTGACGTGATGCGCAAGATGGAGGCCGCATCAGGCGCCGCCGCGTCGATGTGCCCGACAAATCCACACAGTCCCCGCAGCCTGTCGGCGTCGCGGATGGAGGCGGGGTTCACGGCGATCGCGGCGACGCGCTGGGGCGCCGGCAACCTTCTCAGCGTCTGGTCGATCAATTGGGTCTTGCCCGAACCGGGATGACCGATCAACCGGACGGCCAGAATACGGGCCTGGGCCAGTTGTTTGCGGATCATGGCGGCAGGCGGGGGTCCCTTGACGTTCCTTTGCCCGGCGCTATCGGGATCGAATTGCGTCATCGTACACCTCGACGGGGTTGGTGTAGTTTCTCAATGAGCGTAGTTTCTCAATTGTGGAACCATTTGGCAAAGGGATGGAACAGCCGGGGGGCCGAAGAACTCCGTTTGTTCGACCGAGCGTGGAACTCCAGCCATTTCAGCCAGGTGTCTATGCCTTGATTGCGATGAACCGAGGTTTGAATGACGTCCAACCCCGGCTTGAGGCGTTGGACGCCCTGGCAAAAGACGTCGAAATTGAACGTCACGAGCGGAAGCAGATCGGTTTTGGTGAGCAGCACCAGGTCCGACGTGGTGATGAGAAGCTGATATTCCGCGACCTTGGCATCCTGGTCGGCGGCGCTGCACACGCCGATGCGAATATGATGGCCCAAATCGAACTCAACGGGGCTGAGCGGATCGTACACGCTTTCGATCAACAGCAGGTCGAGTTGGTGAAGGTCAAATCGCGGCAAAGTCTCGCGGACCTGAAGGGCCGTCAGATTATCGGTCAACAGGGGCACGGCCTGATATCCGTGGCGTATGATCCGCGCCACTTCGCGGTCGGCGGTGGGATTGGCGATGATCGCCGCGGCGCCGATTTTGGGATCAAGCCGCGACAGCAGCGCCTCGATGATGGAGGTCTTGCCGGAATCCGCCGGTCCAACCACGCTGACCGCCGTCACGTGCGCCGCGTCGAAGTCCTTCCGGTTCGCCTGGGCGATCAGGTTGTTGTGTTCAATTCGTTCTTTTGATATCGGCGGCTTCATGAGTTCTGCTTCGCCTTTAGAGCCGGCTGATCAACAGCTCGCGCTGGAAGATCATTTCCTTGGGCAAATCACCGGCCAGTTTCAGGAACAGTTCTTCGTGTCCGGCGATCTCGGACTTGAACGCCTGGAGATCGACGGTTTGCATTTCGTCGTAGTCGGCTTCTGAAACGGCCAAACCGTTCAGATCGATGTCCTGTCGGCGGGGCATCCATCCCAGGGGCGTTTCCACGGCGTAGGCGCGGCCGTGGCAGCGGTCGACGATCCAACGGAGGATTCGGACGTTTTCGCCGAATCCCGGCCAGAGAAAATCGCCTTGGCCGTTCTTCCGGAACCAATTGACGTGGAAGATGCGCGGACAATCCGACATCTTCTTGCGCATGTGGAACCAATGGATGAAATAGTCGCGGACGTTGTAGCCAATGAAAGGAAGCATGGCCATGGGATCGCGGCGCACGATGCCGACCGGCCCGCTTGCCGCCGAGGTCGTTTCGCTTCCAAGGGTCGCGCCGACGTATACGCCGTGCATCCAATTGAACGCCTGGAAGACCAGCGGCATGGTCCCGGCGCGGCGGCCGCCGAAGATCAACGCCGAGATTTCAACGCCGTTGGGATCGTCGGCGGCGGAATCGAGCGCGGGATTGTTGGTCATCGGGGCGGTGAACCGGCTATTGGGATGCGCCGCCTTGGCGGAGGATTGCGGCGTCCAGGGTTTGCCGGTCCAGTCGAGGCAATGATCCGGCGGCTGGGGCGTCTTGCCCTCCCACCAGACATCGCCGTCGGGCAACAGTGCGACGTTGGTGAAGATCGTATCGTGGGCCATGCAGGCCATGGCGTTAGGGTTGGTCTGCTCGTTGGTTCCGGGCACGACGCCGAAATAGCCCGCCTCGGGGTTGATCGCCCGCAACCGGCCGCTCTTTTCATCCACCCACATCCAGGCGATGTCGTCGCCGACGGTCGTGATTTTCCAGCCGGCGTCCCGATATTTTTTGGGTGGAATCAGCATGGCGAAGTTGGTCTTGCCGCAGGCGCTGGGAAAAGCGGCGGCAACATAGGTCTTTTCGCCCCCGACGCTGACGCCGCTGATGAGCATGTGCTCGGCCATCCAACCCTGCTGCTGACCCAGGAAGCCGGCGATGCGCAGAGCCAGGCATTTTTTGCCCAACAGGGCATTGCCGCCGTAACCGCTTCCGAAGCTCCAAATCGTGTTGTCCAGCGGAAAATGGCAGATGTAGCGACGATCGGGATTGCAGTCCCCCACGCTATGCAGGCAGCGCGTGAAATCATCGCTGTCGCCCAGTTGCTTCCAGGCCACGTGGCCGGCGCGGGTCATGATGCCCATGTTGACCGCGACGTAGATCGAATCCGTCAGTTGGATGCCGACTTTGGCCAGGGGTGAGCCGATCGGGCCCATCACAAAGGGAATGACGTACATCGTGCGGCCCTTCATGCAGCCGTCGAACAGCGCCGTGAGTTTCGCGTAAGCGGCCTTTGAGCCCATCCAGTTGTTGGTGGGACCGGCCATGTCCTGCCCGGGCGTGCAGATGAACGTGCATTGTTCGCTGCGGGCAACGTCGTTCGGATTACTGCGATGGAGATAGCTTCCGGGACGTTTTTCCTGGTTGAGCGGAATGAAAACGCCCTGGCGCACCCCGTCCTCGATCAGCGTTTTTCGTTCCGTGGCGCTGCCGGTGCAGATATGGATTTTATCCGGCTGGCAAAGAGCAACGCACTGGCCGATCCATTGCTGCACCGTATGAGGCTGAGCGGTCCGCTCGGCACGGGCGTCCGGGCGGGCGGCGGCGGAGGTTGTCGGCGTTATTATGGCGGTCATCGCATTATTTCCTTCCGCGTTGGCCGTTGACTATCGCCCGGGCGGATCGAAGATGCTGATTCAAGGAGTCTTCCATGCCGGCCTCGGACTTGGCAAAAATCGTCAGCGTTTCGGTGGTTCCCGTGGTGATCATTTCAGCCTGCGGACTGTTGTGCCTCGCGTTCTACAACCGCATGGCGGCGATCGTGTCGCGCCTGCGGGGTTTCCAGAGAGAACGACTCCACGAGCAGGAACGCCTACAGGGCGGCGCCGTCCAAAACGCGGAGGAGATCGCCCGGCGCGAAAAATTGCTCGAACATCTGAAAACGCAAACGGACCACGTCACCCGCCGCGCCAAGCTCATTCGTCTCACCCTTATGTTTTTGCTTCTCACGATCGCGCTGCTGATCGGCTGCTGCTTGATGCTTGGGCTGTCGGTGCTGGTGCCGCCTGCCGCATTCATCGCGGTGGCGCTGTTCGTGCTCGGATTGCTCAGCATGTTGGCCGGAATGATCAGCGCGATGCTCGAACTGAAGGGGGCCATCCAGCCGGCGGAACTGGAGAGCCGGTTCGTGTCCGAAATGTTGGACCGGGACGCCATTCGCGAGGAGGCGGTTCGCGCCGGAGACGCAAGTTGAGTCCGGAGGTTCGGCAATGCGGCCCGGTGTCTGGAGAGATTCCCAGTGGATTCCGACAGGACATGGAGGGGAATCCCGTCGGCGGCGATTTTACGGGCCACAAGATGGTTCGGCTGCTCCAACATAGGGCAGGCCGCCCCGGTGGGGGCGGCGCCTGTTACAGGAAATATCGAGCATTTGCGCAATGGCGAAAATCGGGGCCGACCCTAGACTTGCTGTAGGGGAAAATGCCGATGCGGACCGAATCGCGGCATGGTTAAATGGCGGCCACTATGAACGACAAACCCAAAAACGTAGCTAACATGCGGGAAACAGAGGATCAATTACGCCGACGGCCGCTCGATGCGATTTTCATGCCTCGAACCATCGCCCTGATCGGCGCGACCGAGGCGGCCGGCAGCGTGGGACGCACCGTGTTGCGGAACCTGATAGCCAGCCCGTTCGGCGGAACGGTGTTTCCGGTGAATCCCAAGCGTTCGAGCGTCCTGGGGATCAAGGCGTATCCGAGCATAGCCGCGGTTCCGGAGAAGGTGGATCTCGCCGTGGTTGTTACGCCCGCTCCGACGGTTCCGCAGATCATCGGGCAATGCGCCGACGCCGGGGTGAAGGGGGCCATCGTCATCTCCGCCGGATTTCGCGAATTGGGTCAATCCGGGATGGCGCTGGAGCAAGCGGTCCTGGAACAGGCACGGCGCGGCGGAATGCGCGTGATCGGGCCCAACTGCCTGGGCGTGATGAATCCGTTGACCGGATTGAACGCGACGTTCGCCAAGGGCATGGCCATCCCGGGCCACGTCGCCTTTATCGGCCAGAGCGGGGCGCTGATGACGGCGATCCTGGATTGGAGCCTGCGCGAAATGGTGGGATTCAGCGCGTTCGTTTCCACCGGATCCATGCTCGACGTGGGTTGGGGCGATTTGATCGATTACCTGGGCGACGATCCGCGCACGCGCAGCATCCTGATTTACATGGAATCCATCGGCGACGCGAGGGCTTTTTTGTCGGCGGCGCGGGAAGTGTCGCTCAACAAGCCGATCATCGTCATCAAGGCGGGCCGGACCGACGCGGCGGCGAAGGCGGCGGCATCACATACGGGATCGATGACCGGCAGCGATGAAGTTCTGGAGGCCGCATTCCGTCGCACCGGCGTCTTGCGGGTGGATCAGATTTCCGACCTGTTTTCGATGGCGGACGTGCTGGCCAAACAGCCTCGGCCCGCCGGTCCGCGCCTGGCCATCGTTACTAATGCGGGTGGTCCCGGGGTCCTGGCGACCGATGCGCTGCTGGGTGTGGGAGGCGAACTGGCGGCCCTGTCCCCGCAATTAAAGCAATCCCTGGACGCGATTCTGCCCCCCCAGTGGAGCCACAACAACCCCATTGACGTGCTGGGCGACGCGGCGCCCGAACGCATTGCCAAGGCCCTCAAAATCGTGGCCGACGATCCGGGCAACGATGGCGTGCTCATGATCCTCACACCGCAGGACATGACCGATCCGACCCAAACGGCCGAGGCGATCAAACCGCTGGCCAAGCTCGACGGCAAGCCGCTGCTGGCTAGCTGGATGGGCGGCGCCGAGGTGGCGGCCGGACAGGCGATCCTCAGCCATTCCGGCATCCCCACGTTCCAGTTTCCCGATTCCGCCGCTCGCGCTTTCACGTACATGTGGCGATACGCCTACAACCTGCGGGGCCTCTATGAAACGCCCGCGCTTGGCGATGAGAACGTCAAGGGCGCCGACCGGAACGTGGCCGCCGAGATCATCGCTTCGGCACGCAAAGCCGGGAGCGAACTGCTCGACGAAGCCCAATCCAAGAACCTGCTGGCGGCTTACGGCATTCCCATTGTGAGGACGATTACCTCGGCCACCGCGGCGGATGCCGCGCAGGCCGCCGAGGAACTCGGATTTCCCGTCGTCCTCAAGCTGTTCTCGCACACGATCACCCACAAGACCGACGTGGGCGGCGTGAAACTCCGTCTTATCAACCGCGATCAGGTGGCGCGAGCGTTCGATGAAATCAAGGAATCTGTGACGCGCCTGGCCGGCGCGGAGCACTTCGAGGGCGTCACCGTGCAACCGATGATCGATGCGCGCGACGGTTACGAACTGATCATCGGCAGCAGCCCCGACTCGCAATTTGGGCCGGTGTTGCTGTTCGGCTCCGGCGGGCAGCTTGTGGAAGTCCTGAAGGACCGCGCCCTCGGCCTGCCTCCGCTGAACGCGACTCTTGCGCGACGCATCATGGAGCAAACCAAGATTTTCAAGGCCCTGAAAGGCGTTCGCGGCCGCAAACCGGTGGACATCGCGCTGTTGGAACAAATCCTGGTCCGATTCAGCCAACTGGTTGCCGAACAACCGTGGATCAAGGAAATCGAGGTCAATCCGCTGATAGCCACGTCGAAGCAAATCGTCGCGGTCGACGCGCGCACGGTTCTGTGGGGCGGCGGCAAGCGGGAAGCCGACCTGCCGCGCCCGGCGATCCGGCCCTATCCCACGCAGTACGTGACGCAATGGAAGCTTGGAGAAGGGGTGCCCGTGACCATCCGTCCGATCCGCCCGGAGGATGAACCGTTGCTGGTGCAGTTCCATCAGGGACTTTCCGATCGCAGCGTCATCTTCCGATTTTTCCACCCGATCAATCTGAGCGAGCGCATTGCCCACGAACGGCTGATCCGCGTGTGCTTCAACGACTACGATCGGGAACTGGCGTTGGTGGCCGAGGGCCGCCGGCCGGAGAACGGCGAGCGTTTCGTGTTCGGCATCGGACGCCTCAGCAAACTCCCCGGCTCAAAGGATGCGGAATTCGCGATTGTGATCAGCGACGTATGGCAAAATCGCGGCCTGGGCACGCAGTTGCTCACGCTGCTCGTGCAAATCGCCCGCAACGAGCGGATCGCGCGGCTGTCCGGAATGATCATGGCCCAAAACATCGAGATGCAACACGTCGCGGAAAAGTTGGGCTTCAAGCTCACCCGCGATATGGCCGAGTCCGCGATCATGGCCAGCATCGAGTTGTGAACGGACGGGCGCCCAGCCGATCTCGCGCCAAAGCCTCCACGCTTTGCATTGGTCAAATGCGCATTAATCGAAGCCCCGGATGTACATCCGGGGCTCCGAACGAATTATGTAATCGGAATTACGCCGTGACGTGCAGCGCCTTCAGGGTGCGGGCAAACACCTTGTCGGGCGTGCCCTCGGCCGAGATGGGCGCCAGCAGGCCGAGTTTACGGTAGAACTCGATCAGGGGCTGCGTGGCCGATTCGTAGGCTTCCAAACGGACGGCGATGGCTTCGGGGCGGTCGTCCTCGCGTTGGATGAGCCGTCCACCGCATAAGTCGCACACCCCGGAGATTTGGGGCGGCCGTTCCACGAGGTGAAACACCGCCTTGCAAGCCGGACAAACGCGCCGGCCGCCGAGACGCGACATGATTTCATCGGTGGGCAACTCGTAATCGAGCACGGCATCCAGCGCAACCCCCTGCTCTTTCATGAGCAACTGCAATGCCTCGGCCTGCCTCAGGGTGCGCGGAAAACCGTCGAGCACGAAACCGCCGTTGCACCTCAGGCAGCCGCCGCGCTCCCGCACCAATTCCCACACGGTGGAATCGCCGACCAATTTGCCTTCGCGCATGCACTCCAGCGCCGCCTGCATGGCGGGGGTGGCAGCGGCCGCGCGGTTGGCGGCGGCGGCGCGGAAGACGTCGCCGGTGGAAAGATGGCATGCGCCCAGATGCGCGCAAAGCCGTTCCGCCTGGGTGCCTTTTCCGACCCCCGGCGCGCCGAGGAGCACCAGCCGCCAGGCCCGCGCGAGTTTGCTCGGGATCACCGAACAGTGAGCCGACGGCCCCTGAATCCATGCGGCACGATCGTTCTTCAGATGATTGTCCATAGACGTTGCTCCGGAGTGCTATTGGGGAACCTGGCCGTCGGAAAATTTCGGGGTGTCGCGCCAACTGTTCAGCACGCGCATGTAGTTGCCGCGCTCGAACGCCGCCGGGTCCGGACACCGGGTCATGTCCAGGCTTCCGCGCATTTGCCGCACGGATTGGTACCCGTTTTCCTCCATCCACTGTTTGAACTCAGCCAGCAGCACCTTGAGATATGCCGGCCCGTTCTTCAGGATCGCCGAGACGATCTGGACGGCGTGCGCTCCGGCCATGACGGCCTTGACCGCATCGGCGCCGGTGTGGACGCCGCCGCTGGCGGCCAGCGACGTGTTAATCCGCCCGGAGAGGATGGCGAGCCAGCGCAGACGCACCTGCAACTCCGACGAATCGGAAAGATGAAGTTGCGGCACGACGCTCAATAGGCCCAGGTCAATGTCCGGTTGGTAAAAACGATTGAACAAAACCAATCCATCCACACCGGCCGTGCGCAATTGCATGGCGATATGCGGGATGGAGGTAAAGAACGGCGACAGCTTTATCGCCAACGGGATTTTGACGGCCTCGCGCACGGAACGGGCGGATTCGAGGATGTTTTCCTCGATGGCGGCGGCCGTCTCCCACAGATTGGTCGAGACGTGATAGACGTTCAATTCCATGGCGTCGGCGCCGGCCTGCTCGATGAGCCGCGCGTAGCGGAGCCAGCCCGAAGTGCTCAGGCCGTTGAGCGATGCGATGACGGGAATCCGCAGCGCCGCCTTGAGCCTGCGAATCTGTTCCAGGTATCCATAGGGATTCATCGCGAAATCGCTGGTCGAGGGGAAGAATGAACTGGCCTCGGAAAAGGAGTCGGCGTACATCTCGACCTGTTGCGCGCTGGTATATTGCTCGCCCTCGATTTGCTCCTGAAACAGCGAGCGCATGACGATGGCCGCCGCGCCGGCGTCTTCGAGACGGCGCGGCGTGTCCAAATCATCCGCCAGCGGCGAAGCGCCGACCATCAACGGATGCGCCAACTCAAGTCCCATGTAGGTGGTTTCGAGGTTCATGTGGCCGCCTTTGCGGTTGACGGGGTCGCCGGCCCCGCGGTTGCCGGTTGGGCTTGCGGTGGTTCAGCCAACTGGTGGTAGAGCGCGTAACGGTCGGCGATGTGCCGCTTGGCGCTTTCGAGCAGCATCTTGTAGCGATCCGGATCTTTCTGCTCGACCATGCGGAACCGCGTCTCGTTGACCATGAACTGCTGCAACTGGTTGTTGGGCGCGCCCGAATCGAGCTGCAACGGATTCTGCCCGGCGGCACGGCGCCGCGGGTCATACCGATAAAGCGGCCAATAGCCGCTGGCCACCGCCATCTTTTGCTGTTCCGGGCCCAGCGCCAAATCGTATCCGTGGGCGATGCAATCGCTGTAGGCGATGATGATTGCCGGTCCCGGATAGGACGCGGCTTCCTGGAATGCCCGGACGGTATGCACGTCCTTGGCCCCAAAGGCCACCTGCGCCACGTAGATGTTGCCGTAAGTCATGGCGAGCAATCCCAGGTCCTTCTTGGGCGTGGACTTGCCGGCAGAGGCGAACTTGGCCGCCGCGCCGATGGGCGTGGCCTTGGATTGCTGCCCGCCGGTATTGGAGTAGACCTCCGTGTCCAGCACCAGCACCTTCACGTCGGCGCCCGTTGCCAGGACGTGGTCAAGCCCGCCGTATCCGATGTCGTATGCCCAGCCGTCGCCGCCGATGATCCAGACGCTCTTATCCACGAGGTAATCGGCAAGCAGCGCCAGTTGCCGGGCGTCCGGCGAGCCATTCAGCGATGTCAGTTTTAGCCGCAGTTCGGCGACGCGCAGGCGCTGGGCCGCGATGCCCGCGTCGCCCGACTGGTCGGCGTACAGCAGTTGCCCGGCCAATTTCTCGCCGATCGAACCCGTCAGTTGTTGGACAAGTTGGCGTGCCTGCGCCTTGTGCTGGTCGAGGGCCAGGCGCATTCCCAGGCCATATTCCGCGTTGTCTTCGAACAACGAATTGCTCCAGGCCGGGCCGCGACCTTCCCGATTGGCACAGTACGGCGTGGTGGGAAGATTGCCGCCATAGATCGACGAGCAGCCGGTGGCGTTGGCAACGAGCAGACGATCTCCCAGGAGTTGGGTGAGCAATTTGATGTAGGGCGTTTCACCGCAGCCGGCGCACGCGCCGGAGTATTCAAACAGCGGTTGAAAGAACTGTGAACCTTTGACGTCCACGCGCACCTTGCTGCGATCGACTTCGGGCAGATCGAGGAAGAAGCGGTACTTTGCGGCCTCGCTTTGCCGCAGCGGCGCTTGCGGCGCCAGGTTGATGGCCTTTCGTTTCGGCGTGGCTTTGTCCCTGGCCGGACAGACGGCGATGCACAGGCCGCATCCGGTGCAATCTTCCGGCGCCACCTGGAGGGTGTATTTCATGCCGCGAAGATCCGGCGCGTTGTAATCCGTCGAAACGAACCCCGCCGGGGCCCCGGCCAGGCTTTCGGCGTCGTATACCTTGGCCCGGATTGCCGCATGCGGGCAGGAGAATGCGCACTTGTTGCATTGGATGCACAACTCCGGCGCCCACACGGGAATCTCGATGGCGATGTTGCGCTTTTCCCAACGGGATGTGCCGACCGGCCAGGTCCCATCGACCGGCAAAGCGCTTACCGGTAAAAGTTCTCCCCGGCCGGCCAGCATCATCGCCGTCACGTTTTTCACAAAATCGGGCGCCTCGTCCGGCACGATCGGCGGAAGAGGCTTTCCGTCATTCACGTCCGCCGGAACCGTCAACTCGTGCAGGTGGGCCAGCGTCCCCTCCACCGCGGCGAAGTTCCTCCGCACGATCTCGTCGCCCTTCTTGGCGTACGTCTTTTTGATCGCCTTCTTGATCTGCTCGATCGCCTGCTCGCGGGGAAGCACGCCGCTGATGGCGAAGAAACAGGTCTGCATGACCGTGTTGATGCGCGCCCCCATGCCGGCGTCGCGGGCGGCGTGATAGGCGTCGATGACGTGGACCTTCAGTTTCTTTTCAACGATCTGCTGCTGCACTTCCCGAGGCAAATTGCTCCATACCTCGTCGGTTTTGAACGGCGCGTTCAATAGCAGCACCGCGCCCGGGCGGGCGTGGCCCACGATGTCGAATTTCTCCAGAAAGTTGAACTGATGGCAGGCGACGAAGTTCGCCTGGCGGATCAGGTACGCCGAGCGGATCGGACGCGGGCCGAACCGCAGATGGCTGATGGTGATCGCGCCGGACTTCTTAGAATCGTAGACGAAGTATCCCTGCGTGTGGAAATCGGTTTCCTCGCTGATGATCTTGATGGAGTTTTTGTTGGCCCCGACCGTTCCGTCGGCGCCAAGCCCGAAGAACACGGCGCGGAAGACGTCGTCCGGTTCGATGTCGAAATCGTCGGGCACGGGCAGCGACAATCGGGTCACGTCGTCGTTGATCCCCACGGTGAACCGCGTCTTGGGACGCGGCCTTTTCAGTTCGTCGAACACGGCCTTGACCATGGCCGGGGTGAACTCGTGCGACGACAGTCCGTATCGACCGCCAATGATCCGCGGCTGCTGGGCGAAGCGCGGCGAATCGGCGTTCTGGCCGTCCTGGAACGCGGCGACCACGTCGAGAAACAGCGGTTCGCCGATGCCGCCCGGCTCTTTGGTTCGATCCAGCACGGCGATGGAGCGGACGCTGGCGGGAAGCGCGTCGAGGAATCGGTCCACGGCGAACGGCCGATACAGGCGCACCTTGAGAACTCCGACCTCTTCGCCGTCCGCGAGGAGTTTGTCGACTGTTTCGTGGACCGTTTCCGCGCCGGAGCCCATGATGACGATGACGCGCGTGGCCTGGGGATGGCCCACGTAATCAAACAGGCGGTAATTTCGCCCGGTGATTCCCGCGAAACGGTCCATCACCTTTTGCACGATATCCGCACAGGCGAGGTAAAACGGATTGGCGGCCTCGCGGGCCTGGAAGAACGTGTCGGGGTTCTGGGCTGTTCCCCGGAGCACCGGCCGGTCGGGCGTGAGGGCGCGCCGGCGGTGCGCCGCGATGGCATCCGCGTCGACCATGGCCCGCAGGTCTTCGTCGCCGAGCAGCGCGATTTTGGCGATCTCGTGCGACGTACGGAACCCGTCGAAGAAATGCAGGAAGGGGATGCGCGATTCGAGCGTCGCCGCATGCGAAATGCACGCCAGATCGTGCGCTTCCTGAACTCCGCCGGAGCAGAGCATCGCGAATCCCGTCTGCCGGCAGGCCATCACGTCCGAATGATCTCCGAATATCGACAGGGCGTGCGTGGCAAGCGATCGAGCGGTGACGTGCATGCAAAACGCGGTCAGCTCTCCGGCGATCTTGTACATGTTGGGGACCATCAGCAGCAGGCCCTGAGATGCGGTGAAGGTGGTGGCGAGCGCGCCGGCCTGCAAGGCGCCGTGAATCGCGCCGGCCGCACCGGCCTCCGATTGCATTTCGACCACTCGCGGCACCATGCCCCATATGTTCTTGCGCTTTTGCGCCGACCATTCGTCCGAGTATTCCCCCATCGCCGACGACGGGGTGATCGGATAGATCGCGATCACCTCGCTCAATCGATGCGATACCGACGCCACCGCTTCGTTGGCTTCCAGCGCAACAATGTTCGAATTGACTGATTCCATCCACGCTAATCTCGACAAACCGGGGGGTTTGCACCATCGGACCAACAGACGATTTGGGCGTAGGTGCTTTCCCCTACAAGGCAAACCGGCCTTTCTCTAGGCGGCGCAATGCCGATGGACTCTTAGAATCTCGAAGGATGAACGGCAACACGCAAATCCTCGCGCCACCGCACGTTTCGGACACCGAAACGCTGGTGCGACGCCGCTGGCGCATCGCCGGCCGCGTTCAGGGCGTGGGGTTCCGGCCGTTCATTTATCGGCTGGCGATGCAGATGCACGTCCACGGGGCGGTCTGGAACGACGACGCCGGCGTGGTTGTCGAAGGACAAGGCACGCGGCGGCAACTTGAGGAGTTTGCCATCGCGATCTGGGCCCAGGCACCGGCCCCGGCCGTGATACGCGAAATCGACGAACAGGAAGTCCTGCTTCGTTCAGGGGAGCCGAAGTTTGAAATCCACCAAAGCTCCAGCGCGGCAAAAGGCACGGCTGAGATCGCCGCGGACTTGGCGGTATGCCCCCAATGCCTGGCGGAAATTCGCGATGCCGCCAACCGAAGACGCCATGGATATGCGCTGACCAACTGCACGAATTGCGGCCCGCGTTTCAGCATCATCCGCGCGATTCCGTACGACCGGCCCAATACCACGATGGCGCGGTTTGTCATGTGCCGGCAATGTCATGAGGAATACGAAAACCCGGCGGATCGGCGGTTCCATGCCCAGCCGACGGCCTGCCGTCAATGCGGGCCGCGATTGGAACTGGTTGATTCCAGCGGATTGCCCATTGCGGGAGACCCCGTCGAGCAGGCCGCTGGCCGGCTGGCGAGGGGAGAAATCGTCGCGATCAAGGGAATCGGCGGCTTTCATCTTGCGGTTCGGGCGGACGATCAGGAAGCGGTGGGGCGTTTGCGCCGGCTCAAGCATCGGCCGGCCAAACCGTTCGCCCTGATGTGCGCATCGTTGGAAGCCATGAAAAAACTGGTGACGTTAGGCCAAAGCGGTGCGGAGCTGGCCTCGTCACCTGCCGCTCCGATTGTGCTGGCGCGGCGAGTCCACGGGGCGCCGATCGCCGATGCCGTCGCCCCCGGAAGCCACCGTCTGGGCGTCATGCTCGCGTACACGCCGCTGCATCACCTGATTTTCGACGCGATTGGCGCGTTCGACGTGCCCGCGCTGGTGATGACCAGCGGGAACGACGTCGATGAGCCGCTTGTTTATTCCGATGCCGAGGCGGTCTCTCGCCTGGGAGGCATGGCCAACGCCGTCCTGCGGCACAATCGGCCGATCCAACGCGCCGTGGACGACTCGGTGATCCTTGATGCCGTGCCGTCGCCCATTTTCGTGCGCCGATCCCGCGGCTACGTGCCCGAGCCGTTGCTCCTTCCCAAGGCCTGCTCGCCGACTCCCGGCCTGGCGGTCGGCGCGGAGTTGAAAAGCACGGTGGCAACCTGTCGCGATCGGCAAGCCGTGCTCAGCCAGCATCTGGGAAACCTCACGCAAGCCAGCACGTTCACGGCGTTCACGCGGGCCATCTCGGATTTGTTCGATCTGGTCGGAATGACGCCGAAGTGGATCGCGCACGATCTCCATCCGGCCTATCTGAGCACGCAACATGCGAAGAAACTGGCGAGGCAGTGGGGCGTGCCGCTCATCCCGGTGCAACACCATCATGCCCATGCCGCCGGCGTGCTGGCGGAGCAGGCAATTGATGGGCCGGCGTTGGCCGTGATATGCGATGGGACGGGTTATGGAACGGATGGCGGCATCTGGGGCGGCGAGTTAATGGCGGTCGAACTGACCGATTTCCGGCGATTGGGACGTTTGCGGCCGATGCGGTTGCCCGGCGGGGATGTGGCGGCCAGGCAGCCGTGGCGAAGTGCGCTGGCATTGCTTTACGCCGCGTTCGGCGACGATTTCAACGAGTTGCCGATTTGCCGGGAATTGGCGGATAAAACGCAGGTTGAATTCGTGCGGCAGATGCTCGTCAGCGGTGCCGGATGCGTCGATAGCAGCTCAACCGGGCGGGTCTTCGACGGGATCGCCGCGCTGCTGGAGATTTGCAAGGAGAATCGTTTTGACGCCGAGGCGCCGGCCGCACTCGAGTCCGCCGCGGCGCAATTCGTGCGCTCGCCGCTTATCGCGGATGACGGCTTCACGATTTGCCAGGGGGGCGGACTGATCGAGATCGACTTGTCTCCGTTTGTGCGGAAGATCGCTCGGGACGAAGCGAAGAACGTCCCGGCCGGTCATTGGGCGCTGCTATTTCACGAAACGCTTGCGGCGGCGTGGGCGGCGGCCGTCGGCATGGCGGCGCAGGCCACGGGGCTGAACGACGTCGTGTTAAGCGGCGGGGTTTTCTGCAACGAATTGTTCTCCGATCTGCTGGGCCAGCGCCTGGAGGGCCAGGGTTTTCGAGTGCTCCGCCACAAGCAGGTCCCGCCCAACGACGGTGGAATTGCCTTTGGCCAGGCGGTAGTGGCGGCGGGCCGCTTGGGCAAAGGTCTTTTATCGCAACCGAGGTGAGCCATGTGTTTAGCCGTTCCAGCCCAATTGATCGAATGCCGGGGAACCAATGCCACCGCCGACCTGCACGGCAACCGCGTGCAAATCAGCACCCTGTTGTTGCCGAATTGCAAGCAGGGCGATTGGGTGCTTCTGCACGCCGGGTTTGCGATTCAGTCGCTGGACGAGCGTGAGGCGCAGGAGACCTGGGCCGTGGTCAACGATCTTCGAAACGCCGGAGCCGAGCCATGAACGTTGCCTCCGCATTTGAAACGTCCAGGGCCGCCGAAGAACCGTTGCGCCGGCTGCGCGATGCAGCGGCCACGCTTGGCCGCCCGGCGAAATTCATGGAAGTGTGCGGCACGCACACGATGAGCGCGTTCCGCTCCGGACTGCATAGCCTGATACCGGACAACGTGACGCTGCTGAGCGGCCCGGGTTGTCCGGTTTGCGTCACCAGCCAGGGCGACATCGATCAACTGATCGAGTTGGCGCGCCGGCCTGGAATTACCCTTTGCACCTACGGGGACATGTTGCGGGTCATGGGTTCCGACGGGAGCCTGGAACAGGCGCGAACTGAAGGCGCGGACGTTCGCGTCGTGTATTCGTCGCTGGACGCGGTTGAATTGGCGGCCGCGGATCGGGGGCGCGAGGTCGTTTTCGCCGCCGTGGGATTTGAGACGACGACGCCCGCGTCGGCCGCGGCGGTAGAGCAGGCCCGGCAGCTGGGGCTGGAAAATTTTTCGATCCTGGCGAGTCACAAGCTGATTATCCCGGCGATGCGGGCGCTGCTGGAAAGCGGCGACGTGCGGGTCGACGGATTCATCTGTCCGGGCCACGTTGCGGTGATCATCGGAGCGGCGGCGTTCGAGCCGATCGTTCGCGAATACCACAAGCCGTGCGTGATCGCCGGATTTGAAGGCCCCCAGATTGCCGCCGTCCTGGCGCGTCTCACCGAACTGGTGTCCCAAGGCCGCGCGGCGTTGGAAAACCTCTACTCGCAAGCCGTCACCGAAGAAGGGAATCTTGCCGCCCAGACGATCAGCGACCGAGTCTTCACGCCGGCCGACTGGCACTGGCGGGGACTGGGCCTGCTCAAGGGCAGCGGACTTACGCTTCGGCCTGAATATGCGCGATACGACGCGCGCGCTCGTTTTTCGCTGGGCACGCCGCAGGGCAGGGAAATTCCAGGATGCCGATGCGGCGAGGTCATCACGGGCCGCGTGACGCCCATCGAATGCAAATTGTTCGGCGCCGCCTGCACGCCGGTGCGGGCGCTTGGCCCGTGCATGGTGAGCTCCGAGGGCACTTGCCAGGCGTGGTTCAAATATAAACGTCTAAACAAAACCGGCAAAGCGCGGAGCGTGGCCCGTGATTGACTTTTACGACACCAAAACGTCGAGCGTGAATCAGGCCGCGGGCCAGCGAATCAGCCTCGCCCATGGCGGCGGCGGTCAGTTGACCGACGAGTTGGTCGCTTCCTGCGTGCTTCCGCGTCTGGACAATTGCGTCTTGAGCCAATTGCTGGATTCAGCGGTGTTTCGCGGCGCGGAACGATTGGCCCTGACGATAGACAGCTACGTCGTCAAACCGCTGAAATTTCCGGGCGGCGACATTGGGCGATTGGCGATCTGCGGGACCGTGAACGACCTGGCCGTCTGCGGTGCCACGCCGTTGGCGATAGCTCTCAGCTTGATTTTGACCGAGGGGTTGGAACGTCGGGTGCTCGAGGAGGTCATGGATTCGCTCGCCGCCGCCGCGCTTGAGGCCAGGGTGAGCATCGTCACCGGGGATACGAAAGTCGTGGGCCGTGGGCAGGGCGACGGGATCTACATCACGACCGCCGGCGTGGGGGCGGCGGGGAATCACAAGCTGCACCCGGATGAGGTTCGCCCCGGCGACACTTTGATCGTCAGCGGCCCCATCGCCGATCACGGCATGGCCGTGATGCTGGCGCGCGAGATGCCGCAGGTGCAGAGCGTGCTCAAGAGCGACGTCGCCCCGCTGAACGAGATGATCGAGCGGCTGCTGGATCGCGTGCCGGGCGTGGTATTCCTGCGCGATCCGACCCGCGGCGGGTTGTCCGGCGTCGTTGCGGACCTTGCCAATCGCACCGGCCTGCACATCACGCTGGAAGAGCAGGAGATCCCCATCCGACCCGAGACATGGCATGCGGCGGACATGCTGGGCGTGGACCCGCTGGACGTGGCCAATGAAGGAAAGGTGCTGGCCGTGGTCCGTCCCGACGCCGCGGAGGCGGCGCTGGCCGCCTTGCGCCAGGACGCGCACGGCAAGGACGCGCGGATCATCGGCCAGGTGAACGACGAGCGCGACGGCGTGTGCGAGTTGCACACGAAGATGGGCGGCCGACGCGTTTTGCAAAAGCCCTATGGAGAACAGTTGCCGCGGATTTGTTAACCGCGGAGAAAGGCGGCGAAAAGCCAATGACTCCTGCTCCGAAACAAGCACGGACCATGCCGTCGAAGGACAAGCGATGGCTGATCGTGGATGCCACGATGCGGCGATATGGATATGCCGGCAGTTCGCTGATCGAGACCCTGCACGTCGCGCAGGAGTCGTTCGCGTATCTCGACGAGGATGCGCTGCGATTCGTCGCCTCCTCGCTTAGCCTTCCGTTGAGCAAAGTGTATGGGGTGGCGACGTTCTACCACCATTTCACGCTGAAGCCGCAGGGCGAGCATACCTGCGTGGTCTGCATGGGAACGGCCTGCTACATCAAGGGTGCGACCCAGTTGCTGACGGCGGTGGAAGAAGCGTACCACGTCAAGGACGGCCAGACGACGCAGGATAAAAAGCTGTCGGTGTTGACCGCGCGGTGTCTCGGTTCGTGCGGCCTGGCCCCCGCGGCCGTGTTCGACGGGGAAGTCGCCGGAAAACTCACCAGCGCCGAATTGCTGGCTCGTGTTGCAAAGCAGGTGGGACATGACCGCTGAAGAACTCGACCAAATTGCCGAAGAGGAACGCGAATCGACCCGGAAGTGCCGGCATCGGCTGCACGTCTGCATGGCGGCCGGATGCCTTTCCCTGCATAGCGACCAGGTGAAAAGCTCGCTGGAGGCGCAGATCAAGGCGTCTGGGCTTGAGGGCGAGTGCCGCGTCAAGGGCGTCGGCTGCATGGGGCTTTGCAGCGCCGGGCCGTTGGTGTCCGTCTCGTCGCAGGATGTCACGTACCAAGACGTCGCGCCCGAAGATGCGCCGGAAATCGTGCAGGGTCTTCAGGCGGGCAAGCCCGTCGAGCGGCTGCGGTGTCCCACGGACGTTCCGTTCTTCACCCGGCAGAAAAAGATCGTGCTGGAAAACTGCGGGGCGATCGACCCGGAGCGAATTGAAGAATACATCGCGGCCGAAGGATATGCGGCGCTGCACAAGGCGCTGACGACCATGACCGGGGCGCAGACCATCGAGCAGGTGTCGCGCAGCGGCCTGCGTGGGCGCGGCGGAGCGGGCTATCCGACCGGGTTGAAATGGGGCATGGTCGCCAAGGCGAGCGGCGCCGCCAAATACGTGATTTGCAACGCCGACGAAGGAGACCCCGGCGCCTTCATGGACCGCAGCGTGCTGGAAAGCGATCCGCACCGCGTGCTGGAAGGCATGGCCATCGCCGCCTACGCGGTCGGCGCCAGCCAGGGATACATCTACGTGCGGGCAGAATATCCGTTGGCGGTGAAGCGGCTGAAGACGGCGATTCGGCAGGCCGAGCGGCTGGGCGTGTTGGGCAGCAGCATCTTTGGTACGCCGCTGAACTTCAAGATCGATATCCGCCTGGGCGCCGGAGCGTTTGTGTGCGGGGAGGAAACCGCCCTGATCGCGAGCGTCGAGGGCCTCCGTGGCCAGCCGCGGCCCCGGCCGCCGTTTCCGGCCGAAGCCGGACTTTGGGGCGCTCCCACCCTCATCAACAACGTGGAAACGTTCGCCAACATCGCCCCGATCATCCGCAACGGGGGCGATTGGTATGCCGCGATCGGCACCGCCAAGAGCAAGGGAACCAAAACGTTCGCCCTGGCCGGGAAGATCAACAACACCGGTCTGATCGAGGTGCCGATGGGCATCACGCTCCGCGACATCATCTACGACATCGGCGGCGGCATCCCGGATGGAAAGAAATTCAAGGCCGTCCAGACCGGCGGTCCCTCCGGTGGGTGCATTCCCGAGCAGTTCCTGGACATGCCCGTGGATTACGACTCGCTGTCGAAGGTCGGCTCGATCATGGGTTCGGGCGGCATGATCATCATGGACGAAACGTCGAGCATGGTGGACGTGGCGCGATTCTTCATGGAATTCTGCATGTTCGAGTCCTGCGGCAAATGCGTTCCCTGCCGCGTGGGGACCGTTCACATGCACGACCTGCTGAGGAAGATCATCGAACGCAAGGCCACCGCGCGGGATATGGCGCTGCTTGAGGAGTTGTGCGACATGGTCAAGTGCACGAGCCTGTGCGGGCTTGGGCAGTCGGCCCCGAACCCGGTGCTTACGACGCTCCGGTATTTCCGGCATGAGTACGACGAGTTGTTGGTCCAGGACGATGACGCCGCCGGCGCCAAGGGCGTCGCCCAGGGCGCCAAGGAGACTGTGCCATGAACGCTTCGGTTCCCGTAGTGACGCTGAAGATCGACGGCAAAGACGTCAGTGGTCGCGCCGATGAGACGATCCTCGACCTGGCGCGGGAGAACAACATCCACGTTCCCACGCTTTGTTTTCTCGAAGGATTGTCGGGATGGGGGGCCTGCCGACTTTGCCTCGTCGAGGTCAAGGGCGTGAACAAGCTCCTGCCGGCCTGCGTGACGAGGGTGGCCGAAGGCATGGAGGTGAGCACCGCCTCGGACCGGCTTCAGAAATATCGGCGCATGATCGTGCAGCTTCTTTTTTCCGAGCGGAATCACGTCTGCTCCGTCTGCGTTTCCAACGGCCACTGCGAACTGCAAAACCTGGCCGTGAAGCTTCAGATCACGCATATCGACATTCCATACCGTTATCCCACGTTGCCGTTCGACTCGTCGAACGATCTGTTCCGGCTGGATCACAACCGTTGCATTCTTTGCACGCGGTGCGTGCGGGTGTGCGACGAAATCGAAGGGGCGCACACATGGGACGTGTCGGGCCGCGGGGTCGATTCGCGCGTCATCATCGACCTGAACCAGCCCTGGGGCGATTCGCAAACCTGCACGGGTTGCGGAAAGTGCGTGAGCATCTGCCCGACGGGCGCTTTGACGCGCAAGGGAACCGGCGTCGCGGAGATGGAGAAGGACATTGATTTCCTGCCCTATTTGACCCGAATGCGAGGAAGCCACCGATGAGCGCACCAACCGAAAACGCCGCCGCGAAAAAAGTGCGCCTGGCCACGGTGTGGCTGGACGGATGTTCCGGATGCCACATGTCGTTTCTGGATATGGACCAGCGGCTGCTGGAAGTGGCGCCGCTGATCGATCTGGTCTACAGCCCGCTGGTGGATTGCAAACAGTTCCCGGAGAACGTGGACGTGACGCTGGTGGAAGGCTCGGTCAGCACCAACGAGGACATGCACAAAATTCGCGCGATCCGCAAACGAACCGGGATACTGATCGCGCTGGGCGACTGCGCGGTCACGGGCAACGTTCCGGCGATGCGCAATCCGTTCGGCGTCGAGGCGGTCTTCGATCGCGCCTACAACGAAAACGCGGAGCTGCAACGGCAAAAGCCGACGCAACACCTGCCGGTCCTGTTGGATCGGGTCCGGCCGGTGCATGAGGTGGTGAAGGTCGATCTTTTCGTGCCGGGCTGTCCCCCGCCGGCCGACGCCATTCACTACGTCATTAGCGAATTGCTCGCCGGGCGGACGCCCAACGTTGGGTCTGTAACGCGCTTCGGCCTGTAGAGAGGTGAATGCAATGGCACGCGACATCGTCATCGATCCCGTAACCCGCATCGAGGGCCACGCAAAGATCACGCTGAAGTTGAACGACCGAGGCGACGTGGTCGATGCGATGTTCCACGTCACGCAGTTCCGCGGGTTCGAGAA
>JBEKKC010000066.1:0-22148 GCA_050010915.1 Tepidisphaeraceae bacterium
TTATGACGACCGGCGTCATTTTCGGCTTGACCGTTGTCCTTTAACCGCCGATGAGATGATTCTGGAGGAATTGCCGGATGTACTTGACCGACAAGGCACCCGCTGCGTCCGAGAACCAATCCGCTGAAGGACCGAGACGGGGTCGCAACTGGCGATTGACCGTCGCGCCGGCGATGCTGATGCTGGTCGGGGTCGCCGCCGTCGGGGCGATCGCCAAGCTCCTGCCCCTGGTGCTGAACGACACGGACTCGGTTCTGCGCATAATCCTGGCCGGCGCCGCGGTCTGCATGGCGATCGCCATGGCCCTGCGGCATCGCAAGCAGTGGGTCCTGCCCAGCGATACGATGCGCCGGCTCGTTCACGAAATCCGCATTGGCCGGGCGCCCATGGAAGAACTCGCCGAGTTCAATCCCGGCTGCCTTCGCGAACTCTGCACCGAGGTCAAACTCCTCCTCCACGAGATTCGCCACCAGCGACAGGCCGTCCACGATTTGGAGGAAGAGGTTCGCCAACGCATCGCCAACCGAACCTCGGTCCTGGAACGGACGATCACCTCGCTACGGAACCAGATCGTGCATGATCCGCTGACGGGGCTTTACAACCGGCGGATGCTGGATCAGCTGCTTGGGCAACTGGTGACTCAATCCCTGGCCGAGCGCAAGCCGCTTTCGCTGATGATGATCGACGTGGATCACTTCAAGGAACTGAACGACGCGCTCGGTCACGCGGCGGGCGACGACGTGCTTCGGTCGGTCGGGCAGATCATCCGCAGCACGATCCGCGACAGCGACTTTGGTTGCCGCTATGGCCCAGACGAGTTCGCCATCCTTCTCCCGGGCTGCCAAGCTTCGGTCGCCAAGCGGATTGGCGAAAGGCTCGAATCGCTGGTCCATTTGCTGGTTGAAAGCTACAAAGTGACGCGGCGTCCGCGGCTGTCGATTGGGATCAGCACGCTGGACGAACTGGGGTCGCCGACGGCCGCGAATTTGCAGAAATGCGCCGACGAGCGGCTTTACGCATCCAAAGGCGCCCACAGCGCCGCCGTTGCGCCCAAGTTGGCGCCCGAAGCGGCGTGAGGTTCGGCGAGTAAGACCGGCCAGAGGACCGGCCGGCTCACTTTCGAAATTGAGCCGGCCGGTCTTCGGCACCCGGAAGTTTGGGCAGATCTGCACGGGGCCGATTTAATCGAAGGCTTGCCACGGCGGGGCATATCTGTAGAATCCGCTCCTCTTTAATGAAGCGGAGCGTTGATGCCACGAGAGAGAACGGAACGTCGCGAGAAGCAAGAGAAGTTTCAGACCTTTGCCCGGCCCAAGGTGAAGATTGCCCGGACCAGCGCCTCGGGGAAAATGTACATTGATTACAAGGACACCGAATCGCTGAAGAAGATGGTGAGCGGCAATGGAAAGATTCTGTCGCGCAAGCGGACCAGCGCCAGCGCGATGGAGCAGCGCATGATCGCCCGGGCGGTGAAACGGGCGCGATACATGGCCCTGTTGCCCTACGTCACCACCGGTCTTTAGATCCACTTACTTGCCGAATCAGAAAAAAAAGCCGCGTGGCCAAACGGCCCGCGGCTATTGATTTCCCGAAGAAAAAAGAAGGCCGGGTTTATTTTTTCGGCCCGAGGATCGCGTCCTTCGCCGCCTTGGCGACGGTGAAACGGACCTTCTTGCTCTTGGGGATGAGCTTTTCCTTTCCGGCGTCGGGGCCGAAGCGCATGATCATCTTGCGCGCGGGCCGATCCACCAGCTTCAGCTTTCCCAGACCGGGAAGCGTGAAGACGTTCTTGGCGTTCTTGTACGCCAGTTCCGCCTGAGCGGCCAAAAGCAGGGTGACCTGCTTCTTGGTGATTCCTACTTTTTCCGCGAGATGAGCGGCAATTTCGGATTTGGTCAAAGACTTGTTGGCCATATACACGGATCTCCTTTCCTTCAGAGAGATGGGGCCAAGAGGGGCGGCGTGACCGGGCACAGCGCCCGTTTTGTCCGCAAATCGCCGGACCATTCCGGCGACCTGAAATAGAAACTAGCGAAAAATCGGGCGAATTCAATGCTGGCAAGCCAAAATCGTCGGATTTTCCGGGGATTTTTCCGCCGCCTCAACAGGTTGTCCCCAAAAGACGAATCAAATTGAGGGGGGCAACCCAAGGGGCGCATCCGGCTTGGCGGAAAAGTGAAGCGATGAAAAACAAAAAAAGCCCACAGCCGCCAAGACGCTGTGGGCTCGGGAACTCCTGCCAGACCTTTGGTCAATCCTGCTAAACCGCGGGCACAACGCGGTCTTCGCTATGGCAGGTCTGCCAGGCGCAAGACAGTGAGCCTTGGCCTAGCCTGAATCACTCGCGTCCGCAACAGCGGACGCGCGTATTCCACCGTTGAGGGGTTAGACTTCTACCCCTCAATCTTACATAGGAGCTTAATCCCACCTGAATAAAAATGCAAGCATAATTGCGGCGGAATCAACCTAGAAATATTAAATATCCTTGTCAGGTAACGAAGGCGAATTTTGCAACATTTATGAAAATCATGACCGGCGGTCAATATTTATTCGCACATAAGTAAATAAATGACAGTCAGTTATGAGAAAATACCTTATCCGGATGTCGATCTCTAATGCCTACGCACTGATTGCCGCCAAATTTCACAATTTACGTCATTATTACCTTGTATTGCGACTGTTCCATGTGTTTAGGCTCGCCTGGCTTTTTGGTTTATGATTCTTCTTGTCGTGCCGTCCTTTTCGCAAAGGCTTTTGCCGGTTCTCCAGTTGACGCGAATGGCGCTGGTCTTCACCGCGCTCGCCGACAGCGGTTGTGAACTCATGCTTTGGGCCAAGCAGCGGGTGTGGATGAACGGCCGAGTCCTCTGGCAGGAGCTGGATCCAAAGCAATGTATCGCCCTGGCGCTGGTGTCCGTTGGACTGTACGGCTTTGGGATGAGTCTGAACGACATCATCGACCGTCGTCGCGACCGTCAGATGTCACCCCACCGCCCGCTGCCCAGCGGGCGCATCGGACTCGGCACCGCCCACGTCGTCTGCGCACTGCTTGCCGTGCTGGCCCTGTTCGGCGGAGAAATCTACACCGCCGTCACGCCCGATGCCGGGTTAAGTTTGTGGCTCGTCGTCTTCACCGGCGCGCTGATCGTTTTTTACGATTTCGCCGCGAAATATCTGGTGCCCCTCGGCCTGTTGTCCCTGGGACTGATCCGATTCTTCCACGCGGCCATCGCGGCGCCAAGACTTCCCGTGCTCTGGCATCCGCTGCTGCTGATGAATCACGTGACCATCGTCTCGACTCTGGCATATTACTGGGAACATAAGCGCCCCGCCCTGCGGCGCACCCATTGGTGGTCCATGCTGGCGGGCCTGGTTCTGCTGGACGTTCTGGCGGTGGGTTTGATCTGGTGGCGGCGTCATAACGTCAGGGTCGCGTTTCCCGGTGGAATCCTCACCATTGGCCCCGGCCTGATCGGCCCCGCCGCCGCCGTCATCGTCTTCGCCGTCATCGCCGTTTGGATTCGCCGGCGCAGCGCAAACTCACGCGCCGCCGGGCAAGCCCTCATGCTCACGGGCTTGATGTGGTTGATCGTCTACGACGCCAGCTTCGTGGTTGGTTTCGTTGGCGTTCCCGAGGGAGTCATGATCCTCATGTTCCTCCCGGTCACCTACTGCGCGGTCATTGTCATGCGCTGGTGGAGCAGGATGATCCTGCTGTCCCAAAGACCCGAGTTCAAGCGGGTGGAAACGTAAAGGGGGATGGACTTGGACGGGGCAAGGGGCAAACAAGCCCAAAAAGCAAGGTCCCATAAATTATCCAGGCCCGATAACCGGATTAAATCGCTCAATTAATACAGATTGTGCAGATTAACTTAAAATGACCGTGGTTTGGGACAAAATGCCGCATTATTTTCCGCGCGGCGATGGACTGCCGGTTATATATCCGCATCGTCGCCGTTATTTCGGCGGCGTTCAGATCGATCCAAGTGGGAGAATGACCATTTCAGAGTTTACTGACAAGTCGTTGGCCAAGGCTCCATCCCGCGCGCTGGGGCTGGCGTCGGACAAGTCCGCCGAGCAGCCGCTCGTCGAAGCGCTGTGGCGTCGGCGGCACATCATCGGTTGGTCGGTCCTGGCCGCGTTCATATTCGCCTGCATCTTCCTGCTGGTGGCGCCGCGCAGCTACACCAGCTTTGCGGAACTTTACATCGTGCAGGGCCAGGGCCAGGTCATCGGCCAGACCCCGGCCGACGTCGAACGCAGCGACGACTATCTGAACACGCAATGCGGGTTGATCACCTCCACGCCGGTATTGGCGCTGGCTCTTTCGGAGGAGGGGATCAGCGACCTTGCCATCCTGCGTAACGCGGGCGAACGGATCGAATACCTGCAAAAGAACATTGTCGCCGACGTGGAAAAGCATAGGGATTTGATCTCCGTCTCGCTGGAGGCGCGCGATCCCGTGGAAACCGCCAAGTTGGTGAACGCCGTGGTCCAGGCTTACGTGACCTACCAGACGAAAATCCAGCACAGCACGTCCGCCGAGGTGCTGGACCTCCTGGAGAAGGAGAAGGCCCGCGACGAAGACGCGATCGCGGTGAAGAACCAGCAACTGGCGACGCTGCGCGACATGTACGGCGAAACCGCTTACGACAGCAGCCAGAACAATCCCATCATGCAGCAGGAAACGGCGCTGTCCAACGCCCTGACGGCCGCGCGCCTCGACGCGGTCAACGCCAAGGCCGCCTACGACCAGGCCATCGCCTTGATCGGGAACGATCAGGAGAAGCTTCAACAGATCGAAGTTCCGGACAACGCGGGGGATTTGGTCGCGGCATCGCCGGCGGAGTTGGACCTCATGAGATCCGAGATCTTCCGCCTGGGCCAATCGCTGAGGGACCTGGAACGCACCTATCTGCCGGACCATCCGCTGGTCGTGCAAGCCAGTTCGCGGGTGAATCTGCTGACGGTGACCTACGTTCGCGCCGAGCGGCAGCGTTGGCTGAGCGCCAAGGCGCAGCAGGAAGCCTTGCAGGCCTCGTTCGATCAGCAGCACAAGCTGGTGCTGAATCAGGCCACGCGGGCCGCGGATTTCGACCGCGTGAAGACCGAGTTCACCCGCATCGAAAGCGACCTGGACATCGTCGAGAAACGCATCAACGAGGTGAGCGTCAATCAGGACGCCGGCAGCCTGAACATCCAGATCACCCAGCCGGCCATCGCCTCGCCCAAGCCCAGCTTTCCGCCCAAGCTCAAGACGTTGTTCGGGTCTATATTCCTGGGGCTGTTGGTGGGCTGCGGCCTGGCGATCGGGCGCGAGAAGTTCCCGCTGGGCGGGCGGCCCATGAGCCGCATCTCGTCGGAATTGGGTTGCTCCGTCCTGGGCGTTTTGCCGAGCATGGAAGCCGGGGGCACGCTGGTGGAACATGCGATGTATACGCATCTGGAGCCGGCCAGCGCCGTCGCCGAGGCGGCGCGATCCATCTCGCGCATCATTACCGAATCCGGCTTTGACGATGAAAACGGGCGCACGCTTCTGGTTGCCAGTTGCAATCCCCTCGAAGGCCGGACCACGCTGGTGACCAATCTGGCGTTGGCGATGGCGCAGAGCGGCATGAAGATCCTGCTCGTCGACGCCAACCACCGCTCTCCGCGGCTCCACAGCATCTTCAATCTGAGCAACGATTTTGGGCTGTTCGACGTTCTGGCCGGCCGGGGGTCCGATCGTCCCGTGATCCAGGCGACGCGCATCGAGAACGTGGACGTGCTGGCCTGCGGGTCCGTTCCCGCCAGCCCGGTCGAATTGCTCAACGACGAAATGCTCGGGGACCTCCTGGGCGAATTGTCGGACCGTTACGACCGGGTGCTGATCGATTCGCCCGCTTTGGGACGCGGGGTGGAAGCCCGAATCCTGGCGGCCAACTGTGCGGCCGCGATTCTGGTGACGGCGGCTCGGCCGACCGTCCGCCGGCAGATTGGGCAGGGCCTCAGGCTGTTGCGCAGCGTCGGCGCCAACGTTCTGGGCGTGGTCATCAATGAGCCCGGGGCAATCGATCCGTTGAAAGCCGTGGGAATCGGGTTGTCGCCCGCGCTCGACGCGCTGCCGGTGGACCGTACAAGAGCGTCCCGCTCCGTCCTTATTACCGGGGTCGAGGATTGAACTGAAAACGTTAGTCGTGGGTTGTGCCTGGCGCAGTGGGTGACTGACCGCCGGGTGATGGTGGGTGGTTTTTCAACGAGGAGTGGAGTAGCTAATGGTTGCGCAGGATTCAGCGGCGGTGCGAATCGCCGACCAGCCTCATATGGAAAGTGAATTGGCCCCGGCGTGGATGGCGCTGGTGCCGGGCCGCCGCGGCGCCGTTCGCGCCCGGCCACGGCCCATTCATCGGCTCAAGAGCCTCCATTCCCGACGAGACATCGACGCCATTCTCCATCGTGAATGCGCTCGCTGCGAGCGCAACGGGCATGAGTTCTGCCTGGTGGTCATCCGGCAGGCCGACGGCGGCGCGGCGCGGCGCTTGGCGCGCCTGGCAAAAATGCTTTGCCGGCGTGCCCGAGCCACCGATGAGATCGGCTGGTTTGAGCCCCGCCATCTTTGCGTGGTCCTGCCCGACACCCCCGCCGAGGGCGCCCTCTCCTTCGTCCGCGATTTCACCGAATCCGCCAACCACCGCGGTTTAAGCCCGATCTGCAACGTGCTGGGCTATCGCGGGCAGGCACACAGCGACAACGAACGGCTCAGCGTGGCGCAGATCGCCCGCGGGATCGACGAGGCCGGGCAAGACGTCCAGGCCGGACTGCGGGGCCGAATCTTGCCGATGCGACCGGTCAGCGCCGGCGAAGTATCCAACCTGCTGGTGCGGCCGCTGCCGTGGTGGAAGCGGATGATCGACGTGCTGGGCGGCGGCGCGATCCTGGCGGCGACGCTGCCGGTGATGGCCGTCGTGGCGCTGGCGGTGAAGGTCTCCGATCGCGGCCCGGTGCTGTTCAGGCAGCGCCGCGCGGGTTTGGGCGGGAAGCCCTTCACTATTTACAAATTTCGCACCATGATCGTCGATGCCGAGGCCAAAAAGAGGCGGCTGGAACACAAGAGCGAGCAGGACGGACCGGCGTTCAAGATCAAGCACGATCCGCGGATCACGCGGGTTGGCCGGTTCCTTCGCGAAACCAGCCTCGACGAGTTGCCGCAACTTTTCAACGTGCTGTTGGGGGACATGACGCTCGTGGGGCCTCGTCCTCTGCCGTTGGAGGAAAGCAACCGATGCGCGACCTGGCACCGACGGCGGCTTGACGTCACGCCCGGTCTGACCTGCATCTGGCAGGTCCATGGCCGCTCCAACGTCAACTTCACGGAGTGGATTCGGATGGATCGGCGCTACATCCGGTCGCGATCCCTCTGGCAGGACCTGAAGCTGATCGTCATGACCATTCCGTCGGTATTGTTGCGTCGCGGCCGGTAGCGATGGCTTTGCCCGCCGCGGATTCGGGAACTCTTCTTTTTTGTTGTCATTTGGATCGGACCATGTCAAGCGAGGTTGCATTTTCCTGGCCGCCCAAGCGGGAGCTTTTCGGGGTGGGGGTCAGCGTCACGAACTACGAGCAGGCGGTGGATGCGGTGATGGACGCCGCCGCCGCCGGCCGCGGCGGCGTCGCGGCGTTTCTCGCCGTTCACGGCATCGTCACCGCCGCGACCGACCCTGAATTCCGCGGGCACGTCAACCGCTGCCAGATTGTCGCCCCCGACGGCCAACCCGTCCGGTGGGCGCTCAATTTCTTTCACGGCGCCGGGCTGGCGGACCGGGTCTACGGCCCGGAGATCATGCGCCGCGTCTGCCGGCGCTGCGCCCAGGAGGGACTGAGCGTATTCCTGTGCGGGAGCACCCCCCCGGTGCTGGGGCTGCTGGCGTATCGTCTGCACGAGATGTTCCCGGACCTGAAGCTGGCGGGCGTTGAATCGCCGCCGTTCCGGCCCATGGGCCCGGCGGAGAACGACGCGCTGTGCCGCCGCATCAACGAGAGCGGCGCCGCCGTCGTGTTCGTCGGGCTGGGTGTCCCGCGGCAGGAAACGTTCGCCGATTCCAATCGCGACAAAATCCGCGCCGTCCAGCTTTGCGTCGGGGCGGCGTTCGATTTCCACGCCGGCAACAAAAAAACCGCGCCCGCGTTCATGCAGCGTCACGGGTTGGAATGGTTGTTCAGGCTGATGCATGAACCGCGGCGTCTTTGGAGACGGTATCTGGTGACCAACAGCATTTTCCTGGCCTTGTTCGCGGTCAACGCCGTCAAGCAAGCCTTCCGCCGCCGCCCCGCGGTCGAGGGGGCCTCATGACCGCGGCGCTGAACGTCCGGGAAACCGCGGCTCCGGTTCGATCGGCCACGACCATGTTCCGCAAGGGCTTTTGGGCGGTCGCGGACCAGGGGTTGTTTGCCGGCTCCAATTGCGTGGTCAACCTGATGCTGGCCCGATGGCTCTCGCCGACGGAATACGGCGCATTCGTCACCGCGTTCGCCGCGTTTTTGGGGCTGGGAGTGATCCACACCTCCCTGCTGACCGAGCCGATGCTGGTCTTTTCCTCCGACCGCTACCGCGATCAACACCGGCACTATTTCGGCGTGCTGCTGTATTGGCATCTGCTCGTGTCGCTCGGGGCGTCGTTGATCCTGGCGCTGGGCGGATGGTATCTCCAATCCCGGGGCCAGGCGGACCTGGCGCAAGCGCTCTACTGGTTTGCCGCCGCCGGACCCTTCATTCTCTTCCTCTGGCTGATGCGGCGCACCTGCTACGGGCAATTCAACCCCCGGCGCGCGGCGATCGGCGGAGTGGGATATCTCATCCTCATGATGTTGGGCCTGGCCGTGGTGCACGTGCTGGGAACGCTGAGCATCGGAATGGCGCTGACGATCATTGCCGTCAGCAGCCTCGTGGCCGGAGTGGGGCTGGGAATCGGGCAGGTGGATTTGCGTCCGCCGCGCGCCCTGATCCGCGACGTGACCGCCCAGCACCTGCGCTACGGACGCTGGGCCACCGCGACGCAAATCCTCGGGTTCATTCCCGGCAATATCTATTACTTCCTGCTTCCGGCGATGGCCAGCCTGGAACAATCCGGCGCGCTGCGGGCGCTGACCAACCTTTTCATGCCCCTGCTCCAGGCCAGCACCGCCTTGTGCATGCTTCTCCTGCCGGCTTTTGTCCGCACCCAGGGCACCGCCGAGGGGAAACGCCTGCACCGCCTTTCGCTGCTGGTCCTGGCGGGAACCCCGGTGATCTACTGGCTTGTCCTTGGAGCGTTCGACCGCCGCGTCATGATGCTCGTCTACGGCGGGAAATACCTGGAGGATTCCGCGTTGCTTTGGATCCTGGGGCTTCAACCGATCATCGGCGGAATGGCGGGCGTCTACGGCGCGCTGCTGCGGGCCAGGCAGAAGATGAACGCCGTCTTCTGGGGCGGCGTCGTCGCCGCGTTCGCCGCCGTCGTTCTGGGCATCACCCTGACCCGGCGTTTCGGACTCGCCGGCGTTTGCTGGAGCATCGTCATCACCTACGGTCTGCATCATGTCACGCTTTGGCTGTTCAGCCGCCCCATGATGCGGGACCGAACTCCGCTGCCGGAGGTCGAAATACCCGAGAACCTGGTCGAAGCGGCATAGTCAGGCGAACCCATGATCTCCATGTTTTTCGCAAAAGTCTCGGCATGGGTGACGGCGTTGGGGGGAGCTGCGCACCGGACGCCGTCGCTCCGGCGGCAAAAAAAAGAGCATTTCCAAACGGATCCCATCAACCCGTCGCCCTCCCCGCGCCGCGTGCTTTTTTTGTATCGGGATTTGCCGTTTCATGGCGGAATTCCCCGGTGCCTGTTGTATCTGGCGCGGGCGTTCGATCACCGCAGGATGGATCTTCACGTCGCCAGCATGATCGCGCCGTCGGCGCCAATGCTCGACGCGTTCGGGGCCTTGCAGATCGAACCGGTCTGCCTGGGGGACAACGGATATGTTTCGCCGGTCCGAAATCTTCGCCGCCTGCTGGAAGAGCGCGACATCGAGGTCGTGGTTGCCACGACCTTCAAGACGTATTTCTGCGCCAAGTGGGCGGTGCGTGGGACTAATGTCGGCGTGGCCTTCTGGGTCCATGCGGTTCGCCGGGTTATCAGCGGCCCGGTCCGCCGCGCCTTCGTCCGATTGCTCAGCAGGAACGATCCCCTGATCTTCGTGTCGCGAGCGGTTCGGGACGCGCATCTTCCGCCCAACCATCGCGGCCCCGCGCTGGTGATCTACAACGGCGTCGAGGACGTGGTGGGCGACCCCCGGTACAAACCCTACGGCCCGGAGATGCGCCAAACCCTGGGATTGCCCCCGGACGCACTGGTTCTGGCGTATGTCGCGGAGTTCGTGCCCTGCAAGGACCATCCCACCGCCATCAGGGCGATGCACGAACTGGCGCGGCGGCAGGTCAATGCCCATTTGCTGCTGATTGGAACCGGCGAAAAGATTGAATCCGCCCGCGCCTTGGCGGCCCGCGGACCCGCCGCCGAGCGAATCCATTTCCTGGGCGCCCGATCCGACGTGCGGCGGATTCCCGGCATCGTGGACATCTACCTTCACCCCGGACGCGAGGAGGGATTCGGCCTGGCCATCGCCGAAGCCATGCTCGCCGGGCTTCCTCTGGCCGGGGCGCGGGAGGGCGCGCTGACGGAATTGATCGAATCGGGAAAAACCGGCGTGCTCTTCAATCCGGGCGACGCTCTGGACCTGGCGGACAAGGTCGTCTTCCTTGCCGACAACCGCGATCGAGCCCGGCGGATCGGCGCCGCCGCACGCGAATTCTGTCTCCAGAAGTTCGACGTTGATAACTTTGCCGAAGCCATGACCCGCTTCCTCGAAGATTGCTTTGCCCCGGCCCTGGGGCCGACGCGGCGAACACGGGTCGAGCCTCAAACCGCCGGAGCACGCGGATGACCGCCCACGGAGATCGATATCTTCGCGCTCTGTGCATCCTGCTCCTCGGCTATGCGCTGATGGGCAAGGGATTCGCCAACATCGGGGTCGCGCCGTTCTATGTCGGCGAACTGACGATGATCTGGGGCCTGGTCGTTCTGTTTTGCAGCCGGAACTGGAGCCGCGTCCTGCGAACCGCCTGGTTCTGGCCGCTGTTCGCGCTGATGCTCTGGGGCGCGATCCGGACCGTTCCGTTCCTGGCAACCTACGGCACCGACGCGCTGCACGATGCCGCCATGTGGATTTGGGGGACGTTCGCCGTCGTGCTGGCCAGCCTTCTCGCCGCCGAACCCCGCCGATTGACCTACCTGGAAAAAAAGTTCCGCACGTTCGCGATTCTGCTTCTCATCCTTGGCCCGATTTCCTATTGCATCTCGGTCTTTGCCGACACGTATCTCCCCAACGCTCCCTGGGCCGACGTGCCGTACGTTCTGGTCAAGGGGGGCGATCTGGTGGTTCAGCTTTGCGGAATATTCGCCTTCTTCGTTCTGCTGGGGGGGCCGCGGATGGCGTTTATCGTCCCCGTGATGATCGTCAACCTAGTTCTCTATTTCACCGGCCGCGCCTCCATGGTGACCTTCGGATCGTGCAGCGCCATCGCCACCGCACTGCGACCCCAATCCATGCTGCCATGGCGATTGTTTCCCGCCCTGGTCATCGGCATCACGCTGCTGTGGCTGCTCAATGTCCATATCGAGACCAAAATCCACGATCCCGGGCGCATCGTCTCGGCCGACCAGATCATCGACAACGTCCAAAGCATCTTCTCCGATTCCAACAATGAAAACCTCGATGGCAGCCGCGAGTGGCGCCTGCTCTGGTGGAACACGATCGCGGATTACACGCTGCACGGCGATTATTTCTGGAAGGGCAAAGGTTTTGGAATCAATCTCGCCGATGACGACGGCTTCCAGGTCGAAGCCGATCACAGCCTGCGCAACCCGCACAACGGACATCTCACCATGCTCGCCCGCGGTGGAGTGCCCATGCTGGTCCTTTGGGCCATCTGCCAGTTCACCCTCGGATATGGGTTGGTCTGTGCGGCCTGGTCGGCGCGGCGGCGCGGAGATCGCCACTGGTTTGGGTTCCTGGCGTTTCTGTTCATCTATTGGCTGGCATTTCTCATCAACGCCTCCTTCGACGTATTCCTGGAAGGGCCGGTGGGGGGCATCTGGTTCTGGTGCGTCTACGGCACGGGGATCGGCGCAGTCTGGATTTACCGGAATTGCCCCGAAGCTCTGCACGAATCGCCCCTCGCCGGCGCCAACGGCATCCGGGCCGATCTCATTCCCGTCAAACGCAAAACCCGGGCGCTGGAATTATGCGCGTCCTGATTTGCCACAATTTCTACCAGCAACCCGGCGGCGAGGACCAGGTTTTCGCGGCCGAAACGGAATTGCTGCGCCGGTTCGGCCACGACGTCGAAACCCATGCGGTGCACAACGATCAGGTTGAATCACGGGGCCGGTTGAAATTGGCGGCGGCGACGGTTTGGAACGGCGCCGCCGCAGGGGAAATCGCCCGGCGGGCCTCGCGCCATCGCGCCCAGATCGTTCATTTCCACAACACGTTTCCGTTGCTTTCGCCCGCGGTTTATTCGGCGGCGCGCAAGACTGGCGCGGCGGTCGTGCAGACGCTGCACAATTACCGCCTCATCTGCCCGGCGGCGACGCTGTTCCGCGACGGAAAGCCCTGCGAGAAATGTCTGGGCCGATTGCCGCTGCCCGGCGTGGCGCACGGCTGCTACCGCGGCAGCCGCTCCGTCACCGCCGTCGCCGCCGCCATGCTCACCGTCCACCGCGCCCTGGGAACCTGGGCCGATCAGGTCGATGCCTACATCGCCCTGACGAAATTCGCCCGCGGCAAATTCCTGGCCGCCGGATTTGACGGCCGGCACGTTCACGTCAAGCCGAATTTTCTCGATCCCGATCCCGGTGAAGGCCCCGGCGACGGGGGGTTCGCGCTGTTCGTCGGGCGGCTCACCGAGGAGAAGGGGATTCGGCCCATGCTGCAAGCGTGGAAGAAGATCGGTTCGGCGATGCCGCTGAAAATCTGCGGCGACGGCCCGCTCGCCGCGGAGGTCGCCGTGGAGGGCAAGCCCTCCACCGACTCGCCCGTCGAATGGCTCGGCCGCCGACCGCTGGCGGAGGTCATCGACCTGATGGGCCGCGCTTCCCTCCTGGTTTTTCCATCGCTTTGGTACGAGGGGTTTCCCCGCACGATCGTGGAATCTTTCGCTCGCGGAACGCCCGTGGTGGCCAGCGATCTGGGCTCCATGGGGGAGTTGGTCCACACCGGCCGAACCGGCGCCCTCTTCGACCCCGGCGACCCCGACAGCCTTGCCCGGACCGTGCTATGGCTGCGGGAAAATCCAATCGCGCTAAGGCAGATGCGCCGCGAAGCTCGCCGCGAATTCCTGTCGAAATACGATTCCGCCCGGAACCACCGCATGATGCAGGAGATTTATCATCAGGCGGCGGCCCGGCGTGCCGGCGCCGACGAACCCGAACTCGTCGCCGCAACGTGATCTTCCCGTCCTTTGACTTGAACTATCTCCATCCATTCACGACGATTTGGAAACGGAAGTGCTTTGGGAACTTGTTTGGGAAATCCGTTGAAACGTTTTTCGCGGTTCATCCTGGGCGTCATGGTCGTCGGGGCGCTGTGCGTTTTGATTTTCGGCCCGCGCCCGGAGCCGGCTGTTCCGCCGGACCGCAAGCGGGACGTGGTCATTCATTATTGGGAGAAATGGCTCGGCCCCGAATATGAGGCGATCCAGCAGATTGTCGATGATTTCAACGCCAGCGTCGGGCGGGAAAAACATATCTACGTGGAACTGATGTCGATGAGCGACATCGATCAGAAGACGCTGGTGGCGACGGCCGGAGGAGTTCCGCCGGATGTCGCGGGGCTTTGGGATCCGATGGTCGTTCAGTTCGGAAGCCTCGGCGCGCTGGAACCGCTGGACGATCTGGCCAGATCGCACGGGATCACGGCGAAGGATTACAAACCGGTCTATTGGAATGCGAGCCACTGGGCGGGGCATCTGTACGCGCTGCCGAGCACGCCGGCAGCGGTGGCGCTGTTTTACAACAAGCGGATTTTTCAGGAGAACGCGGGGAAACTTCGCTCGGCGGGGCTGGACCCGGATCGGCCGCCGCGGACGATTGACGAATTGGACCGATATTCCGACGCCCTGACGGTATCCGTGACCGATGCCCGCGGCAATCGGCACGTGCAGCGCGTCGGCTATTTGCCGATGCCGCCGGAATGGGATTGGTACGTCACCAGCATGCCGCTCTGGTTTGGCGCCGATGAATGGGACGCGGCCGGCAGGCGCTTCACGCTGACCGATCCGGGGGTGATTCGGGCTTTCCAGTGGATGGAGAGTTTCCCGCGCAAGCTGGGGGTGGCGACGGTCAGCGAGTTTTTCACGAGCCAGGGGGGGTTCAATACGGCGCAGAATTCGTTCATGTTGGGCACGCAGGTGATGGAATTGCAGGGGCCGTGGATGGCGAATTATATTCATCACAACAATCCATCGATGGATCACGATTGGGCGGTCGCGCCTTTCCCAACGGCCGTGCCGGGCTTGAAGGACGTGACCTATTGCCCGTTTGATGCGCTGATGATTCCACATGGATGCAGGCACATCCCCGAAGCGTTTGAATTCATCGCCTACGTGAACCGGCAGGACGTGATGGAGAAGCTGTGCATGATGCACTGCAAAGGTTCGCCGCTGGCGAAGGTGAGCTGGAATTTTCTGCATCATCATCCCAATCCGTACATTTGGGTATTTGAAGAGTTGGCGTCCAGCCCCAATGCCCACATGACCATGCAGTGCCCCATCGCCCAGGAGGCCGGTGGGGAACTGACCGCCATCGTCCAGGGCGTGCTGGCGCTGGAAGTGGAACCCATACCGGCGCTGGCGGCGGCGCAGGTGCGGCTCCAGGCCAGGTACGAGGAGTTTGAGAAGGCCCTCAAACGCCGGATGCGCGTCGTCAATTGATTTGCCAATGAGACCCAAGGTGATGATGACCCGAGGAGAAATTCGCAACCTGTTGAAAGGGCTGGCGTTCCTCTCGCCGTGGCTGATCGGCTTTGCCGTGTTCATGTTTCTGCCGATCGTTCTGTCGATGTACTACAGCTTATGCGATTACAACCTTCTTCAGAGTCCGGCATTCATCGGGGCCGAGAATTACCGGGCGCTGATTCACGACGGGATTTTCTGGAAATCGCTGCGCGTGACGCTGCTGTACGCGGGAATATCGATGCCGGCGGGCCTGGTGGTTTCGCTGGGCGTGGCGGTGTTGCTGAACGCGAGCGTTCGCGGGCAGGCGATTTTCCGAACCATCATCTTCGTGCCGTCGCTGGTGCCGACGATCGCGGCGGCGGTCCTGTGGAAATGGATGTTCAACCAGCGCCTCGGGCTGATCAACCGGGCGCTTGGGCCGCTGCTGGAACTGCTGCACAAATCCCCTCCGCCGTGGCTGGATCAGTCGGCATGGGTGATTCCGTCGCTGGCGCTGATGAGCCTGTGGAGCGTGGGCAACACGGTGGTTATTTATCTGGCGGGCCTCCAGGACGTGCCGCGCGAACTGTACGAAGCCGCCGAACTCGACGGGGCGGGAAAGAGCCAGCAGCTCTGGCACGTTACCATCCCCATGATCTCGCCCGTGATTTTTTTCAATCTGGTGATGGCGATCATCGGAATCCTTCAGGTGTTTGACACGCCGTACATGATGACCCGGGGCGGGCCGAATCGCGCGAGTTATTTTTATACCTATTACCTGTACGACAGCGCCTTCACCTATCTGAAGATGGGCTATGCCAGCGCTCTGGCGTGGATTCAAATGCTGCTGGTGCTGGCGCTGACGGGGATCGCGTTCTGGTCGAGCAAAAGATGGGTTTACTACCAGGGCAAATGAACAGCGGCCGCGAAAAATTCTGGACGAACCTGGCGACGTACGCGGCGCTGGTCGTGATCTGCGCCCTGGCGATGATCCCGCTGCTTTGGATGGTCTCGACGAGCCTCAAGAGCGATGCGCAGATCGTCCAATCGCCGCCGCGCTGGATGCCCGATCAACTCGTGTGGAACAATTACCGGCTGGCGATTTCCAGCGAGTGGGCGCATTTCCCGCTGTGGACGCGCAACACGCTGATCATCGCGGTGTTGGCGGTGATCGGCACGACGTTCTCCAGCGCCGTCGTCGCCTACGGATTCGCCAAAATCCGCTTCCGCGGCCGCGGGCCGTTGTTCACCCTCATGCTCGGCACCATGATGATTCCTTTCCCCGTGTTGATGGTTCCGCTGTTCAGCATTTTCGTCTGGCTTGGCGCCCATACGCCGATCCAGTGGCTTGGGACGGCCAAGCCGCTGTGGGCGCCGAGCTGGTTCGGTTCGGCGTTCAGCATCTTTCTGTTGCGGCAGTTTTTCACCACCATTCCCGACGAATTGTCGGAAGCGGCGCGCATCGACGGCTGCTCGGAATGGGGAATATTCTGGCGGATCATGCTTCCGCTGTCGCGGCCGGCGCTGTCGGTGGTCGCCCTTTTCACGTTCATGTGGGCGTGGCGCGATTTTCTGGGACCGCTGATTTTCCTACAGCGGCCCAGCCAATACACGCTGGCGCTGGGCCTGCAAACGCTTCAATCTCAGCATGGGAGCACGCCGTGGAACCAACTCATGGCCGCCAGCGTCTTGGTCATTCTGCCGGTGCTGGTGCTCTTCTTCATCGCGCAAAAGACGTTCATCGAAGGGATTGCGACCACGGGAATGAAGGGATAGTCCTGATTGTCGAACGTGGTCGGGATAGCAGTTAAAGCGATTGCAATCTAACCACGGGGTCCATTCAAACCGATGAGAGTTGCAGGACGTATCTCTTTTGGGTGACAGAGTTTGCCGGCCGGGAGTTACATGATCGAGGAATTCGCTTATTCGTTGAACGGTGAACACTACCGCGGCGCCTATCTCACGCGAGAAGAAGCTCTGGCGGCGGCAATCGAGGCGGCCAGGCGCTGCGACGATTCGCCGCAGATGGTTTACGTCGGACGCCGCGTCCCGGCCGACCCCATGGCCTGGGGCCACGCCCGCAACGTTCTGGCCAACATGTCAGCCCGCGCTCGCCAGGAGTTTGGCGATTCCGCCTCTTCCTATCTCAGCGGCCTCTCCCGGCAATCCGTCGAGAATCTCGATAAATCCATGGAACTGGCCATCCGGGGCTGGCTTGAAAGCAACGAACTGATCCCCACATTTTGCAAGGTTGAAGCCATCGGCGAATACCCCGTGCCCAGCCCCTCGTCCGAACGTCCCAACGAGGACTGCCGCGAAGTCCAACAAATCGGCGTGGCAGGCGATTAGGACGCGATTGTTTCGATCCATTGCTTCGTCATTCGTCATTCGGATTTCGGATTTCGAGTTTTCCCCCTCTTCCCCTTGCCTCTGGTTTTATCCACGGCTATTTTCGTTGGCTGAAAACCGGAGAATTCAATGCCCATTCGAGTGACTGTCTGGCACGAACATCGCCACGAAAAAACCGACCCCAAGGTCGCCGAGGTCTATCCTCGGGGAATTCACGAGGCCATCGCTTCGCATCTGCGCAAATCCTCTGATCTACAGGTTCGCACCGCCACGCTGGACGAGCCGGAGCACGGGCTGAGCGACGAAGTCCTCCAAAACACCGACGTGATGACCTGGTGGGGCCACATGGCCCACAACGACGTCAAGGACGCCATCGTCGAGAAAGTCCATCGCCGAGTCTTGGCGGGAATGGGCCTGGTCGTCCTCCACAGCGGTCACTTTTCCAAGATATTCAGGCGTCTGATGGGCACCACCTGCGACCTCAAATGGCGAGAGGAACTCAACGAACGCGAAATCCTCTGGGTCACCCGGCCCGGACACCCCATCGTCCGCGGCATCGACGATCATTTCATCATCCCCCGCGAGGAAATGTACGGCGAGTTCTTCGACGTCCCCGAGCCGGAATGCACCTTCCTCATCAGCAGTTTCGGCGGCGGCGAAGTCTTCCGCAGCGGCTGCACCTGGACCCGCGGCCTGGGCCGAATCGTCTATTTCCGCCCGGGGCACGAAACGTTCCCAACCTATCACGATGCCAACGTTCTGAGGATCATCGAGAACGCCGTCCGCTGGTCCGCGCCTACGCTAAATCCCGCCCCATTGACCTTCGGCAATCGAAAACTGGGGTGGGTCGATAAAAAGTAATTTGGCCCCCCTTCTTCCCCGCCGCTGGCGCTGCAAAAGTTTCGGCTTGCTCACGGCTTAGCGCCATCTATACTTAACCCCCGCCGCATTTGGCGCCAGGAGTTATTCATGCCTTCATATACCACCGGTGACATCCGAAACATTGTTCTCGTCGGCCACGGAGGCTGCGGAAAGACCTCCCTGATCGATTCCATGCTATTCGCCAGCGGCACGATCAATCACAAGGCCTCCGTCACCGACGGCAGCAGCGCCAGCGATTTCGAAAAGGAGGAGAAGGAACACGGCCATTCGATCTATACCGCCATCCTCCACTGCGATCATCTGGGCAAACGCATCAACGTCATCGACACCCCCGGCAGCCCGGATCTGATCGGCAGCGCCATCGCCGCCCTGCCCGCCGTCGAAACGGTCGTCGTCGTCATCAGCGCCCAATCCGGCATCGAGGTCGTCTCGCGCCGAATGATGGAAATCGCCCGATCGCGCAATCTGCCCCGCGCCATCGTCATCAACAAGATCGACCTTCCCGACATCGATCTGGCCGGCTTGGTCGCCCAGATTCAGGAGACCTTCGGTCACGAATGTCTGCCCATCAATCTCCCCGCCGGCAACCGCAAGGCGGTCGTCGAATGTCTGCTCAACAACAACGGCGAAAGCGATATCCTGTCGGTATCCGGCGCCCACACGGCGATGCTCGATCAGATCGTCGAGCTCGACGACACGCTGATGGAAAAATACCTCGGCGGAGAAGAACCGAATTACGACGTCCTGCACGCGCCCTTCGAGCGCGCCATGGATGAAGCCCACGTGGTGCCGATCCTGTTTACCGATGCCCGCGGCGGCGTCGGCATCGCCGAACTGCTCGACGCCATCGCCAAGCATTTTCCCTCCCCCGAAGAGGGCAATCCCCGTCCGTTTCTCAGCTACCGCGGCGCGCCCGCCGCCGGCCAGCCCCAGGAGGAAATCCCCTTCGAATACCGCAACGACCCCGGCAAGCCGCTCCTGGCCCACGTCTTCAAGGTGACCACCGATCCCTACGTCGGAAAGCTCGCCGTCTTCCGCGTTCACCAGGGCAAATGCTCCGGCCAATCGCAGGTCTACATCGGGCACAACAAGAAGCCGATCAAGCTCGGCCATATCTTTCACTTGCAAGGCAAGGAGCACCGCGAGGCCACGGAAATCATCGCCGGCGACATCGGCGCCGTCGCCAAGATCGAGGAGATTCACACCAACGACGTGCTGCACGACGACCATGCCCTGGACAGCGTCCACCTCCGTCCCCTGACGTTCCCCACGCCGATGTTCGGCCTGGCCATCACGCCCAAGGCGCGCGGCGACGAGCAGAAGCTCTCCATGCAACTCAGCAAGATCGCCGAGGAAGACCCCACCTTCCGCTGGATCACCGACCGCCAAACCCACGAGGTGGTCATCAACGGTCTGGGCGAGTTGCACCTTCGTCTCATCCTGGAAAAGCTGGCCAATCGCGGCCTGCACGTCGATACCAAGCCCCCGAAAATCGCCTACCGCGAAACCATCAGCAACAACGCCGAGGGCCACCATCGGCACAAGAAACAGACCGGCGGCGCCGGCCAATTCGGCGAAGTTTTTCTGCGCATCGAGCCGCTGGAACGCGGCAAGGGTTTTGAATTCGTCAACGAAGTGTTCGGCGGCACCATCCCCGGCCAGTTCATCCCCGCCGTTGAAAAAGGCGTCCGCGATCTCCTGGACCAGGGCGTCGTCGCCGGTTATCCCCTTCAGGACGTCCGCGTCTGCGTCACCGATGGCAAGCACCATCCCGTCGACAGCAAGGAAGTCGCCTTCCGCACCGCCGGCAAATACGCCTTCAAGGACGCCGTCCTCAAGGCCGGACCCGTCCTGCTCGAACCGATCGTGAATATGGAAGTCACCGTTCCCGAAGACAAGATGGGCGCCATCACCGGAGATCTTTCCGGCAAACGCGGCCGAATCCAGGGCACCGACATTCTTCCCGGCGGAATGGCCCAGATCAAAGCCACCGCCCCCTTGGCCGAGGTGATGCAATATCAATCCCAACTCAAAAGCGTCACCGGCGGCCAGGGCAGCTTTTCCATGGAACTAAGCCATTACGAGGCCGTCCCCCCCTTCGTCCAGCAACAGATCGCCGCCCAATATAAGCCGAAGGTGGAAGAGGAATGACGTTGTCACTCTTGCCCATCCAATTTCAAGAATGAAAGCTTGGTTGTTGGACAATCTGACCGGCCTGGACCATTTGCGCCTGGCCGACGTCCCCGATCCGATTCCGGCCGATGGCGAACTGCTCGTCGATCTGGAATTCGCGGCCCTGAACCCGGCCGACCGGTATCTTTCCCAGGGCCAATATCCCGCCCAGCCGAAACTCCCGCACGTTCTTGGCCGTGATGGAGTCGGGATCATCGGCGCCGTCGGCAAGAACGCCGGGCCGTTTCGCGTCGGCCAGCGAGTGCTGATCATTCGCGGCGAAACCGGCGTGAATCGGTGGGGCACTTTCGCCCAGCGCGTCGCGGTATCCGCCCAGGCCGTCGCCATCCCGCCCGCCGGCTGGTCCGTCCGCGAATCCGCCGGCGCGGCGCTGGTTTATTTGACCGCCCATCAGGCCCTGACCCAATGGGGCGACCTGCCCCCCTCCATCGTGCTGGTCACCGGCGCCAGCGGCGGAGTCGGCGTGGCCACGATTCAACTGGCCAAGTCACTTGGCCATACCGTCGTTGCACTCTCGCGAGACGCCGGCAAACGCGAAAAGCTCAAACAATTCGGAGCCGATTACGCCCTCGATCCCGCCGATCCCCATTGGCCGGCAAACCTGAAAACATCCCTTTCGCCCCGCCGGGTCGATCTGGCCATCGACAACATCGGCGGAGCGCAGTTCAACCAGGTGATCGAATCCCTCGGCCCGTTCGCCAGGGTCAGCGTCGTCGGCCAGTTGGCCGGCCCGGTCCCCCAGTTCAGCACCGCGTCGCTCTTTTTTCGCAGAATCCGCATCGGCGGCGTGGCCCTGGGCACCTTCACGCCCACCGAAGCCATGGCCGCATGGGAATCTTCCGTGGCCCTGCTGGCCCGCAGCGGCGCCAAGCCCATCGTCGATCGCGTCTTTGCTTTCGACGAACTGCCCGCCGCCTTCGACCGCCTCGCCGCCGGGCCGCTCGGAAAAGTGCTCGTGCAAATTCGAAATGAGGCCCGCGATCGCTTAGTCTGATGTCGAATGAGCGCCAAACCCCCGAAACCCTTGAGTGGAAAAAACTCCCGTTCTTTCCGAATCGCCGTGATCGCCTCGCGATTCAACCAGGAGATCGCCGACGAACTTCTGCGCGCCTGTCTGGGTCGATTGTTCCAAATCGGCATTCCGTCGGAAAAGATCGAAGTTCATCGCGTTCCCGGCGCATTCGAGTTGCCGCTGTCGGCCAAGCTGGCCGCCAAGACGGGAAAATTCGCCGCGATTATCTGTCTGGGCGTCGTGGTCCGCGGCGAAACGCCGCATTTTGATTACGTCGCCGGCGAAGCCGCCCGCGGCATCCAGCAGGTCTGTCTGGAGACCGGCGTCCCGGTCATCTTCGGAGTGCTGACCACCAACACCGAGAAGCAGGCCCGGCAAAGAATCGTCGCCGGCCAGCGCGCCGCCGACGCCGCCGTCGAGATGGCGGAGTTGAAAGCCAAATTTCGATGACTCGACGGCATAACAACGGTGGGTATTTCCACCTTTCTTGAGCTCACGTCGGCTTCATGCCGATGGTCATTTGCCCCCATTCTCCCGGCCGCTTAATTGGCAGCGCCGGAACCCCGATCTTGCCGTTCAACTGCAACAGCCCTCATTCAAGCGTGAATTTTGCCCGGGCGGCGTGAGCGGAGAAAAAAACACTCGAAACGCCCCGATTTTCGTGTAGGTTGGAGGTTATCACGACTCTCAGACCTTCACGGAAGGAGG
>JBEKKC010000067.1:0-35428 GCA_050010915.1 Tepidisphaeraceae bacterium
GCCCGCAACCCAAAGAATTTTACCGCGAAGACGCGAAGGACGCGAAGTTACGCGAAGGTCAAAATCAAATCTTGCATTTTTCTTCGCGTAACTTCGCGTCCTTCGCGTCTTCGCGGTAAAGTTTTTCCAGGGAAGGGCAACAAAACAAGGACTCCATGGTTCCCCAGGACTTTCCCCGCCAAGTGACGATTCTGGGGGTCGGCCTGCTCGGCGGTTCGATCGGGCTGGCGCTGCGCTCGGCGGCGCCGGGATGCCGGATCGTCGGATACGGCCATCGCCGCCAGTCGCTGGACAAGGCCCGTGAAATCGGCGCGGTGGATGCGGCCGAGTTGGACCCGGCCGCCGCCGTCGCCGGGTCTGATCTGGTTGTACTCTGCACTCCCGTTGCGACGTTCGAGCAACTTCTTGGCCATATCGCGCCGGCCCTGTCGCCCCAAGCCCTGGTAACGGACGTGGGAAGCACCAAGCGCTCGGTGGTTCGATCGGCCGAATCGCTTCTTCCCAAAACCGTGGAATTCGTCGGCAGCCATCCGATCGCCGGCAGCGAGAAACGCGGCGTTGACTTTTCGCGGGCCGATCTCTTTTCCAATCAATTGTGCATCCTGACCCCCACCGCCAAAACCTCCCGAGAAGCCTTGCGCCACATTGAACAGTTCTGGACCCTGCTGGGCATGCGCATCGCCCGCCTCAGCCCGCGCGACCACGATCGCCTGCTGGCGGACGTGAGCCATCTGCCCCACCTGCTCGCCGCCGCCCTGGTCGCCATGCAGAAGGACGCCGCTCTGGACCTTTGCGGCAAAGGATTTTTGGATACCACCCGCATCGCCGGCGGCGACGGCGGACTCTGGCGCGACATCCTTCTTGACAACGCCGACAACCTGAGGGCCGGCCTAGCCCGCCTTCGATCTCAACTATCCGCCGTCGAGAAGATGTTGAACGCCAAATCCGGCGACGCCCTTCGCGATTGGCTCGACGCCGCCGCCGACCGTCGGCAAAGACTCCTGGAGAAAAAGCTAAAAGAGATCAATCCGGATTGAGGGGATTGCCGATTGCCGATTGCCAATTGCCGATTGAAAGAGCAGAGCGCTGCCACTGGAGCTTCCCGCATTTCAATTGGCAATTGGCAATCGGCAATCTCTTCTCACGGCAACAATCCCGGCGGCAATCCCAAATCCCCCATCGTCTTCTGCATTTCCGCCTTCATGATCTCCGCCGCCTTCCCCTGGGCCGCCTGCACGGCCGAGACGATCATCGCTTCCAACATCTCCGTATCGTTCACGTCGATCTTTTGCCGGTCGATGCTCAGCTTCACCAACTCCAGCTTGCCGTTGACCGTCGCCTGCACCATGCCCGCCCCGGCGTCGGCGCTTGTCTGCTTGCGGGCCAGTTCCTCCTGCATCGCCGCCATCTTTTCCTTTATGCGCCCGGCGCCCTTGAGCAATTCACCCAGATTTCCCAGATTCTTCAACGCATCGAACATATCTTCATTCCACTCTGGTTAGTCGTCCGCCGAATTCCTTCAATACAAATTCCACGATCGGCCCGGCATCCGCATCGGCCTGGGGCGGCTTGGCGGCCGGCGACTGCGGCTCGTCCTCGATTTCAAATCTCACCCCCGTCGGCCGGCCCAGCGCCTCGCTCAGCGCCCGGGCGATCTGGTCCCGCTTGCCGTTGGCGGACCACTGTTTGACGAAACTGTCGTAATGCCGAGGAATGCTAATGGTCGCAAGCCCGTCCTCAATGCCGCTCAACCTCCCCTCGCCCAGCACGCCCGCCACCGACGGCGCTTGCCCCTGGAGCATCTTCAAAAAATTGGGCCAGAAATCCGGCGAAGCCGCATCGGCGATCGGCTGGGGAGTCCTTGGGGCCGCTACCGCCTGGGGAATTCCCGCTGGTTCAGGCTTTTTTTTTTCGGCCGGCGCGGCCGCGCCGCCCTGCCCCAGCAATGATCCGATGGATGAGAACTGCTCGGCCAGCGCGATCCGCACCAGCGTCGCATCGAGCATCGCGCGCCCGGTCTGGTTCTGCCGCATGTTTCGCCGCAATTCCTCCAGAATCGCGATGTCCTGCGCCAGCGTCGCCGCGTCAAACCTGCCCGCCTGGCCGGCCAGATCGCTTTCCCCCAGGCCGGGAACGTCCAGCAATCCGCTTTCCTTGCCGCAGGTCAATACGATCAGAAGGCTCCGCAAGTGGTCCGACAGCGCGCCGATCAACCCGTCGGGCGACAGCCCCGCCGCGATCAGCCCGTCGGCCCGCTCCAGCACCTGTTTCACGTCCCCCGCGCCCAGCGATTCCACCAACTCGAAAACAAGCTGCGCCCGCGGCAATCCCAGCATCTCCTCCACGTCCTTGGCGCTCAGCTTCTTCTCCCCATGGCTCAGCAGCCGATCCAACAGCGACAACGCGTCCCTCATCGACCCCGCCCCCGCCTTGGCCACCAGCGCCAACGCATCCTCCTCCGCCGAAATCTTCTCCGCCTTGCAAATCCCCTTCAGATGCCCCGCGATCTCCTTGGACGAAATGTTCCGGAAATCATACCGCTGGCATCGCGACAAAATCGTCGGCAGCACCTTCTCCGGCTCGGTCGTCGCCAGGATGAATTTCACGTGGCTCGGCGGCTCCTCCAGCGTCTTCAGCAGCGCGTTGAACGCCGACTTACTGAGCATGTGAACTTCGTCGATGATGTAAACCTTGAACCGGCTCCGCGCCGGCCGGTAAGCCGAGTTCTCGATGATCTCCCGCACGTTATCCACGCCGGTGTTGCTGGCCGCGTCGATCTCGATCACGTCGATGTCGTCCCCCCGGGCGATCGCCTGGCACGAATCGCATTTCCCGCAGGGATCGGGCGTCGGCCCCTCGGCCTTCTGGCAATTCAGCGCCTTGGCAAGAATCCTCGCCGTGCTGGTCTTGCCCGTCCCGCGCGTGCCGCAGAAGAGATACGCATGCGCGATCCGCCCGGTTTCGATCGCCCGCTTCAGCGTCTTGGCGATCTGTTCCTGACCGACCAGTTCGTCGAAATTCCCCGACCGATATTTTCGCGCCAGCACCGTGTAGGACATAGGAGCGAAGCAGTGTAGCAGTGCCGATTGCCGATTGCCAATTGCCGATTGGAATACAGAAGCCCGATGTTGCCCCTGATTTCAATCGGCAATTGGCAATCGGCAATTGGCAATCCCCAGATCGAAATTTACCTTCCCCCCCGCTATAACATCCCCATGTCCCAAACTCGCACCGGATCGTTTCCCATCGGATTTCGCCGGGGATGGAGCGATTGGCAGAAGAACCTGCCAAGTCTGATTTCATTCGCCAAGAGCAACGGATTCCAATGCCTTGACGTGGGCGATCTGCCGGCCGATCAGATCAAGCCCATCCTGGCCGCCGGGCTGGGCGTGGGATCGGTCGATCTGAAGCAGCCGTGGTCGGCCCTGGCCTCGGCGGACGCGGGCAAACGCAAGAACGCCGTCGCCATCGCCGCCGAACACGTCCAATCCGTCGCCGCCCTGGGCATCCGCAATTTCTTCACCGTCGTCTTTCCGGAAACCGATTCCCGCGACCGCCGCGAGAGCTTCCGATTTGCGGTCGACGGCTACGCCATGCTCGCCCAGGCCATCGCCCCCAGCGGCGCCCGCATCGTGATCGAGGGTTATCCCGGCGGCTACCCCTATTTCCCCGCCTTCTGCTGCACCCCCGAAAGCCTCCGCATCTTCTTCAAGGAAACCGCCGCCGATTCTCTGGCCATCAATTTCGATCCGTCGCACCTGATCCGCATGGGCATCGATCCCGTCCGTTTCCTCGGCGAATTCGCAAACCGCATCGGCCACGTGCATGCCAAGGACGCCGAGATCATGCCCGAGCGCCTCTACGATTTCGGCAATCTCCAGCCAGCCACGCAAGCCGATCCCATTCCCTTCGGCGGACATTCCTGGCGATATTGCATCCCCGGCCACGGCCAGGCCCCTTGGGTCAAGATGCTGGCCACGCTGAAAGGCGCCGGTTATCGCGGCTTCCTCAGCATCGAATTAGAGGACGCAAATTTCAACGGCACCGAAGCCGGCGAACAACGCGGATTGCTGGCGAGCAGGGATTTTCTGGTGAATGTATGAAAGAGACTCCAAGATTTTTCTTTTTGGCAATCCGAAGGCGATCCTCTCTAACCGTTTAAGCTTTCGAGAGTTACAGAATTCAGACAATCGCCCGAAAAAACTATCTCAAGGACTCCGCACTTGCCGGTCTAATGCGGGGGCATGACCGGCAGAGCAAGTTGCTCTTGCCCAACATCACAAAAATGTGAATAATAAAGGAGGCTGATCGTGGCAAAAACCGATGTAGTCTTTTACGCGGAGTTTGATAGGACGTGTCCCGCAATCCTTTGGCTGGACCAGATTCCCAATAACCCAAAGGACAAGCTCTTTTACCGCGTGCGCCGGCTCGAACAGGCCGGTCACGAATTGCGACGGCCGGAAGCCGATTTTCTGCGAGATGGAATTTATGAACTCAGGGTGCGATCGCAGCGCGTGAATTATCGGCTGTTGTACTTCTTCCACCAGGGCAAGGCCGTAATCGCCCACGGCTGCACCAAGGAAAGAGAGGTGGATGATTCCGATATCGAGAGGGCGATTGCGCAGAGGAGCCGGTACGAGACGAATCCAAAGGGCTATCGGTATATCCCTTCGGCCAATGGCTAATGAAAGGATGGGCGGCGTGGCAAAACAGCGGAAGCGCTCCATTACGGCGAGCGAAATTCTTTTCCGTCGGTATTACCGTGGACAGCCGAAAGAACGTCTCGCGGAGGCGCAGGCCACGATCTCGGCACTGGCGCTTGGGGACAAAATTCGCGTGTTGCGCGAGCGGGCCGGACTTACACAGGCCGATCTGGCCAAACGGATCGGCACGCAGCCGTCTCAGATTAGCAGGATTGAGGACGCGGACTACAACGGCCATTCGATGGAAACATTGAGGAGGATTGCCGCGGCCCTTCATGCGACGCTACGGATCGAGTTGGTGCCGGAAGGCGACAAACCGCGGCGGCTTTTGAAAGCCGGATAGTCGTTACCGCTGGGTTGCCTTGAATGCTTCGCCGTCTAAGGCGTAAGAATCTGAATCCCCGAAAAAGGCTTAAAATCATCCTGATTGAACGTGTAGATTCTGGCAATGCCGCTGGCCATCATCGTGGCAACGAGTTGAAGGTCAAAAATGTCGCCGCCCGTGACCGCATGGTGGCGTAGCAGATCGCACCACCGCGCCACCACGTCCACGGGTTGATGCACCAATGCCAACCCGGGCATCGCCAGAAATCTCTCGATGGCATCGATGGCTTCGGCCGTGCTGCGGGGATTGGTAACGCGACGCGGATTGGTAATGACCGAGTAAAGCTCCGCCATCGTCTGGGCCGCGACAAATAGCGCGGCGTCTGCGCCCCGCCCCCGTTCAACTATGGCGCGGCAGGCCGCGTGTTGCGGCGCATCCTGGTACAGCGAATAGACGAGGACGTTGGTATCCAGCAAAGCCGGTTCATTTGCCATCGTCGTAGATTTCCGCACGCCTCAACGTGCCGAGGACCGTTCCCGGCCACGATGGCAACTGAACAGGCTCGGAGCCTCGGCCGCCGCTCTGGCCCGTCTTCGCCTGGCTCTTGAGGGTCTGCACCATCGTTTCAATGGCTTTCGCCACCGGTTCCGGAAGATCGTGAACGTCGATTGTCCGCATATTAACCTTCGCTCTCGGCCCTATTATATCGGCTTTGACCCGACTGCGCGGCACAATTCAATACCCCCACCCCTTCCGGTATCTCCGCATTATGGCTCACGCTCTGCACGTCGTCGTTGTCTTCCAGAACTTCGATCAGCTTCAGCAGCTTGTGAGCCCGTTCGGCGTCGATGGGGATCGTCGTCGTCGGAATGTTGGTGATCTCCGAAGCCTCGATGGGAACGTTGGCGGCGGAAATCGCGTCCCGGACGTGCAGAAAATTGGCCGGGGACGTGATCACTTCAATCACTTCGCCTTCGTTCTTCACGTCGTCGGCGCCGGCCTCCAGGCCCAGTTCCAACAGCTTGTCTTCAATCTCGGCCGAGGATTTCACGGTCACGATCCCCTGCTTGAGAAACTGAAACCCCACGGCCCCGGTCGCGGCCAGGTGGCCGCCGTGCTTTTCGAGGATGCTGCGCAGCTCCGGCGCCGTGCGGGAGCGGTTATTGGTCAGCACGTCGATCATCACGGCCACGCCGCCGGGGGCGTAGGCTTCGTAGACCACCGCTTCGTAATTCTCGCCCCCCAGTTCGCCGGTCCCCTTCAGGATGGCTTTTTCGATGGTGTCCTTGGGCATGTTGGCGCCCTTGGCCTCGTCGATGGTATATCGCAGAGTAAGATTGTCGCGCGAATCGCCGCCGTTTTTCGCGGCGATGATGATCTTGCGGGCGATCTTGCTCCAAATCTTCCCGCGCTTGGCGTCCGTCGCTCCCTTGGCCCGCTTGATCTTTGCCCAGTGACTATGTCCTGACATGGCTCACCTATGGTATGACCTTGTTCAGGGGATAAGTGATGATCCCCGTAGCCCCGGCGCGCTTGAGGCGCGGGATCAGTTCCCGCTCCTGGCGCTCTTCCAGAATGACCTCCACCGCCACCCATGCCGAATCCGCCAGCCGGCTGACGGTCGGGCTTTTCTCCGCCGGCAGAAACGAGACGATCTCCGCCAGGCGATCCTCGGGCACGTTCATTTTCAGCCCGACTTTCGCCCTGGCCTCGATGGCGCCTCTCAGGAGCATGGCGATGTTCTCGATTTTTTCGCGCTTCCACGGCTCTTTCCACGCGGCGGCGTTGGCGACGAAGCGCGTGGTGCTCGTCAGCAGCGTATCCACGACGCGAAGATTGTTGGCGCGCAGCGACGAACCGGTCTCCGTGCATTCGACGATCCCGTCCAGCAGCCGGGCCTTGATCTCGGTGGTGCCCCAGGAGAACTCCACCGTGACCTTCACTTTTTTGGCCGCGAAATACTTGCGCGTGGTCTGGACCAATTCCGTGGCGACGATTTTCCCCTCCAGGTCTTCCGGGCGGCGCACGGAACTTTCATCCGGCACCGCCAGCACCCACCGGATCGGGTTGCTGCTGGCGCGCGAGTAGCACAGTTCGCACACTTCGATTACGTCTTTTTCGTTGCCGTTTTCCACGATCCAGTCGTACCCGGTCAGGCCGCAATCGACGATGCCGTCGGCCACGTACCGGCTGATTTCCTGGGCGCGGAACAGCACCGCCGACAGCTTGTCGTCGTCGATGCGGGGAAAAACGCTGCGCTCGGCGACGTTGATTCGGTAGCCGGCGCGGCCGAACAGCTCGATCGTCGATTGCTGAAGGCTTCCGCTGGGAAGACCCAATCGCAGGGTATCGGCGGGCAGGCGGTCGGTCATGGTTTGGCCCTTTTTCTCGATCCATCGGAGAGCGCGGCCTTGCGGAGCAAGACGTAAAAATCGTATATCTCTTCGCCCTTGACGTGGTTTTCGACGAATTTCTGTGCGTCCTGGATCGACGTCTCCTCGTCGAACACCTCTTGCTCGCGCAAATACGCCAGCATTTCCTGGTCGATGGGAAACGCGTTGCCCTCGAACGCCATCAGCATGATGAACGCCTCGACGAACGGCTGCATGCCGGGCAATTCGCGCAGGAACTGCCGGGCGTCGCGCTTGCTGACGGTCTTGAGCCGGTCCAGGCTCATCGTGTGCTCGCGCTCGAAGATGTTGTTCAGCGACAGCGTGATCATGGCCACGCGCTCCTCGATCGCCGGATAGCGCACTCCCAGCATCTCCTGGATTTCCAGGTCCGTCGCCACGCGCAGCTCGTTCAGATCGACGAATTCCCTGCCGATGGCCCTGGCGGCATCCTCGGCGCGGTTGTCCGAGACGTCATACGTCATGGCGGCGCGCACCAGCGCGTCCAGCGGCTCGATCGGCTGGCGCGGCTCGGGCTTGCCGTCGCGCAATAGGCGCTTGTGCAGTTGCTTCAATCCCTCGGCATATTTGGCGGCGTTTTTCATTCGGGTTCTTGTCGTTCTTGGTTCAGCGAGCGGAGGCGGTCCAGCTCGGCGTTTTCCTCGGAAACTTTCCGGAGCGTTTCCAGAAGCTCCAGTTCCTTGGCCAAATCCTCGTCCAAATAGAACTTCAGGAACGGCGCCACGCGCAGCGTCATTTCCTTTGTCAGCCGCGTCCGCATCAGCCCCGCCGCGTGACGCAGGGCGTTCAGGGCGGCCGTCTTCTGGCCTTCCGTGCCCATGACCGTCACGAACACGTCCGCCTGCGAAAGGTCCGGGCTGACCTTCACCCGCGTGATGGTCGGCAGGCCCGTCAGACGCGGATCGTTCAACTCGCGCAAAATGATCAGCGCCAGCTCCTGCTGGATCGTGCTGGCGACGCGTTCGGTTCGACGGGACATCTGCTTTGGCTCGCTACAACAATTCAATCCGATAATCCAGGAGCGACACCTGCGGCACCGCCCGGATGAAATCCACCAGCTTGCTCAACGCCCCCTCGACGTATCGCCCGTCGTTGCCGACCATCGCGATCCCCAGGATCGAGCGGCGATGCTCGTCCAGCGCCCCCACCTCCGCGATGGACACGTTGTGCCCGTGCGCGATCCGGTCCTTGATGCTCTTGATCACCCGCCGCTTGTCCTTCAGGCTCATGGCGTCGATGACGGTCAACTCGATTTGCAGCGCGCCGATGGTCATGTCTTAAGAAGTTGCACTTCCCCTTACAACGTTCTCTGGAACGTCTCGCGGACGTAAGCCTCCAAAATATCGCCGGTCTTGATGTCGTCGTACCCGGCGATCTTGATCCCGCACTCGAACCCGCTCTTGACTTCCTTCACGTCGTCCTTGAGGCGCTTGAGCGATTCCAGGCTCAGGTCCTCGACGATCACCACGCCGTCGCGGGTCAGGCGGATTTTGCTTCCCCGCTGGATGTGCCCGTCGGTCACGAAGCAGCCGGCGACGTTGCCGATCCGCGAAACCTTGTACACCTTGCGGATTTCCGCGTGCCCGTGCAGCTTCTCGCGGATTTCCGGCTCCAGCAGTCCCGAGAGCGCCTTCTTCAAATCGTCCAGAATGTCGTAAATGACGCGATACAGCCGGATTTCCACGCGCCGCTGCTCGGCCATCTGCCGCGCCGCCTCGTCGGGAACGACCTGGAACCCGATGATGACCGCGTTGGACGCATCCGCCAGCTCCACGTCGCTCTCGTTGATCCCGCCCACGCCGCCGTGGATCACCCGCACCCGAACCTCGTCGGTGTTGGATTCGGTCACCGTCTTGGCCAGCGTTTCGATCGAGCCTTGCACGTCGCCCTTGATGATCAGGTTGATCGTTTTGACGTCCTCGGCCTTCATCGAATCGAACAGCGTGTCCAGGGTGACGCGGTTGGCGCCGCCCAGATCGGTTTGCCGCTCCCGCGCCTGCCGTTCCTCCGCGATCGCCCGGGCTCGCTCGTTGTCGTCCAGCGCGTAGAACTTGTCCCCGGAAGTCGGCAACTGGCTCAACCCGCTGACGACGACCGGGGTGCTGGGGCCGGCCTCGCGGATCATTTCCCCGCGGTCGTTCACCAGGCTGCGGATTCGCCCGAAGCCTGGTCCGGCCAGCCCGATGTCCCCTACTTTCAGCGTCCCATTCTGCACCAGAACCGTCGCCACCGGGCCCAGACCCTCGTCCATCCGGCTTTCGATCACGCTGCCGCGCGCCGGGGCCGTCGGATCGGCCTTCAACTCCATGATCTGGCTTTGCAAATCCAGAAGCTCGATCAACTGCGCGATCCCCTGCCCCGTCGTCGCGCTGGTCCGGACCACTTCCGTTTCCCCGCCGTACTCGATCGGGTTCAGCCCTTCCTTGGCAAGCTGGCCCAGGACCATGTCCGGATTGGCGTCGGCGCGGTCCATCTTGTTCAGCGCCACGATGATCGGCACCCCGGCGGCGCGGGCGTGGTTGATGGATTCAACCGTTTGCGGCTGTACGCCTTCGGCGGCGGAGACCACCAGCACCACCACGTCCGTCATGTTCGCCCCGCGGGCGCGCATGGAGGTGAACGCCTGGTGCCCCGGCGTGTCGATGAACGTCACGCGCTTCTCCCCAAGCTGCACCATCCACGCCGCCGTGTGCTGCGTGATGCCCCCCGCCTCGCCCGCCGCCACGTTCGCGTTGCGAATCTTGTCCAAAAGCGATGTCTTGCCGTGATCCACGTGGCCGAGAATCGTCACGACCGGCGGCCGCGGCACGAGCTTGGCCGCATCGACTTCTCGCGCTACGATTTCGCTCAACAGCATCTCCTCCAACGTCGCCTGCTTGGCGATTCTCAATTCGATGCCGAATTCCAACGCCATCGTCTGCGCCACCTCGCGGTCCAGGGTCTGGTTGATGGCGGCGTTGACGCCGCTCTTCATCAGCCGCGATTGAACCTCGTTGGTCTTCACCCCCAGCGCCGCCGAGAGCGATCGCACGGTGATCGGCTCCTCCACCGTCACCGGCTCGCCGCGCTGGGTGATGGGCTTGGCCACGGCGTGCGTGCCGCGCCGTTCGATCTGCCGAAGATGCGTGTCGAAGACGTTTCGGGAACTGGCGGCGGCGTTCAGGGCGTCGCGGCGCGCGATCAGGTCCGCGTCGGTGAATTCCTTCAGCTTCTCCATCGCTTCGCCCCGGCGCCCATCGACGCCCCGGCGCCGGCTGGAGAGGCTGCCGCCTTTTTTCCCCGCGGCTTTCTTTTTCGTGTCCTCCTCATCCTCGTCGCCGGTCTTGACGCCGCGGCCCGCCCGGGTGCCGGCGGGCGTGACTCCGGTCGTCTCCGTCGGCCGAGGCGCACGCGGGACGTGCTGCTCCACCGCTTCCTGTTTTTCGATGCGAACGACTCGCGGGCCTTGAATCTTGGCCGGCTCAAGCGAAGTCAATTGCGGGGCCTGCACGACCGGCTTGCGCACCTCCGGCGCTAGCTGTGAGGCGGCCCGGCTGGCGAGCGTGACCGTCGGCCGCGGCGGACGAACGTGCTCCGCTCCGGGCGGCGCCGGCGGCGCGGGCGGCGGCACGGCCGCCGCGGGCTTGGCCGCGGCAGGCGGCGGCGCGGCGGGTGGCGCAGGCGGCGCCGCCGGGGCTTCTGGAGGCGGCGGCGCCGCCGCCGCCGGCTCGGCCTCGGGCGCCGCCGGCGCTTTAGCTCGCGCCGCGGGGCGCTTCTTTTTCGGCGGGGCCGGCGGTTCCGCCACCGATGCAGGCGCGGGCGGCGGGGCTTCCACAAACACCGTCATCGTCGATTCCCCCGCCAATGTCTCCCGGGAACCCTCGGCCGATTCCGCGGTGGACACTCCCGTTTCCGCCGCCGATTCCTTCTTCTTTTTGCTTCGAACCGTCTTGGGCTTCGTCGCCACGTCGACGTGCGGCGCCGTCTCCACCGCCGTGCCCCCGCCGGCGCCGCTGAACCATTCGCGCACCGATTCCGCCAATCCCAGCGGCAACGTGCTCATGTGGTTCGGCGCCTTCTCGCCAAGACCCTCATCCTTCAGTTTCTGAAGAATCAGCCTGCTCTCGATGCCAAGTTCCTTGGCCAGCAAATTGACTCGAATGCCCTTTGCCAAAACAAATCTCCAAAAAACAGCTTAACTAAAAACTCAAATCACAACTTGTCGGGATCTTCCAATGGAGGCGCCTCCAGACCTTCGGCCAGGGCCGCAGTATCGCCCTCGCCATCGTCCGACGGCTTTGCCGTTTCCTCCGTGTCCGATTTGGGCAGACCTTCCATGGCCTGCTCCCCAACGCTCTTGTCGTCCTCTTGGGCTTGGCCGGATTCCTGGTGAACGACGACTTCCGCCGCCGCGCCGGGAACGGCCTCCATCGCGCCCGGAAGCTTGGCGCCCGCCTCCACATCCGCCGGCGGTTCGCCCAAACCCAGCAACGCCGCCTTGTCGGCCGCGATCGCCGCCGCCTCCTTGGCCTTGGCCGAGGCGTCGGCGATCTTCTTCGCCTCCTGCTCCACCGCCACGATCTTCGCCTCCGCCGCGCACCGTTCCACCACCCTTTGCGCCGTCGCCTCATCCAGACCGAGTTCTTCCATCAGCGGACCCGTCCCCACCTCCTCCAGGTCGCGAACGTCGATCAGGCCCAGCACGATCACCTTGTCGATCATCTCCTTGGTGATCCCCTCGATGCTCTTCAGCGTTTCATCCAGCCGCTTCACGCCCTTCTGGAATTCCGTCGGCGTGAGAATGTCGATGTCCCACCCCGTCAACCGCGCCGCCAGCCGCACGTTCTGCCCCCGCTTGCCGATCGCCAGCGAAAGCTGGTCTTCATTCACCACCACCGTGGCCCGCCCCAACTCGAAACAGAGCGCCACCTCCGCCACCTCCGCCGGCTTCAGCGCGTTGCTGATCAGCACCTGGCTCGATTCGTTCCACCGCACGATGTCGATCTTCTCGCCCCCCAGTTCATCGACGATGTTCTTGATCCGGCTGCCGCGCACCCCCACGCAAGCCCCCACCGCGTCCACCTTGCTGTCGATCGAACTGACCGCGATCTTCGTCCGATGCCCCGGTTCCCTGGCCAACGCCTTGATCTCGATGGTTCGCTCCCCCACCTCCGGCACCTCGCGCTCGAACAACCGGCGGATGAGTTCCGGGTGGCTGCGGCTGAGGATGATCTTCACCGAACTGGGCGTGTCCCGCACTTCCAGGATCAGCGCCTGCACCCGCTCGCCCACCTCGTGCGCCTCGCCGGGGATCTGCTCGCTCCGCGGCATGATGCCCTCGATGCTCCGCAGCAGCGTCACGATCATCGTGTCCTTTTCAAACCGCGCCACCGTGCCCGTGATGATCGTCCCCACCCGGTCCTTGTACTCCTCGTAGATGCTGCCCCGCTCGTCCTGGCGGATGAGCTGGATCATCACTTGCTTCACCGTCTGCGCGCCGATTCGCCCCACCACCGACAGCGGAACCTCCACCCCCTGCCGCTGCGCCGAGATCACCCCGGATTGCCTGTCCAGCTTCACCGTGAACTCGCTCGTGTCCTCCGTGTTGAACTGCTTGCGCAATCCCGAGGCCACCGCCTGTTCGATGTCGTTGTAAATCTGGTCCCGCTCGATGTTCTTGTCTCGAGCGATTCCATCAACGATCCGGATCAGTTCCTGCTGATTCATGGCATCTCACTAACAAAAAATCCCATACCGGCAAAACCCAACAAAAAAGGCCAACCGAATTCGGCGGCCCGCAGCCTCGTGCGCGAGTGTCGCTCGCGGAGGGCGACGCCCTTTCCGCGCCAAAGCACCTCGCCGCCTATCCGGCCCAAATCCGGATCGCCGGCGGTAACGCCGAAACCCTCGGTCCGTGCATTTGCTTAAGCAAGTGCATGGGCCGGCTCGTTTGTGGGAGACGATGTCTCCAGACTCAGGTTCATCCCGGTCTCTCCGGGTTCAAAAAAATGCGCCTTCCGAAGATCGACGTACACCGTCGATTCGGCGCCGGCTTGCAATCCCATCCGGGCCTCCAATGTCGTTGCCCAGCGGTTCGATCACGTTCAGCCGAACCTTCATGCTCCCCGACGATCCCGTGATCGGACTCAGATGCAAATGCTCGGGACGAATCCCCAGCACCACGTGTGCGCCGGCACGCGCCGCCAGGCGATTTTTCACCGCCGGGGACAAATCATCCAATCCAAGCGTAAACCCGTTCGGCGGGAAGGTCAACTCGCCGGCCGTCAGCCGATCGTGCCCTCCCCCATTGCCCGACGCCACGCCCGCTCCCCTCAATTTCCCTTCCTCGAACGTGATCCGCCCATTGGCGTTGCGAATCGCGCCGTCAAAAAAGTTCATCGGCGGCATCCCAATGAAACCCGCCACAAACCGATTCACCGGGCCATTATAGGTGTGCAGCGGCGAATCGGATTGCTGGATCAGCCCGTCTTTCATCACCACGATCCGGTCCCCCAGCGTCATCGCCTCCTCCTGATCGTGCGTGACGTAAATCGTCGTCGTCCGCAGACGCTGATGAAGCCGCTTGAGCTCGGCTCGCGTCGTCACCCGCAGCTTGGCGTCAAGATTGGACAACGGCTCATCGAACAAAAACGCCGCCGGCTCCCGCACGATGGCCCGCCCCACCGCCACGCGCTGCCGCTGGCCGCCCGAAAGCTGCTTGGGCTTGCGGTCCAGCAAATGTTCGATTTCCAGGATTTTCGCCGCCTCGGAAACCCGCCGGTTGATCTCCGCCCGCCGCATCCCGCGAAGCTTCAGCGCGAACGCCATGTTCTTGTAGACCGTCATGTGCGGATACAGCGCATAGTTCTGGAAAACCATCGCGATGTCCCGGCTCTTGGGCGGCACCCCGTTCACGATCCGATCCCCGATGCGGATGATTCCCTCGGTGATTTCCTCCCGCCCCGCGATCATGCGCAGCGTGGTCGATTTCCCGCACCCCGACGGACCGACTAGCACGATGAATTCCCGGTCGGCAATGCGAAGATCGACCGAATCGACCGCTTTGACCCCGCCGGGAAAGACCTTGCTGACGTTTTCGAGATCGACGCGAGCCATAAATCCTCTATCCGCCGGGAACTGGCCAAAACCACGAATTATACGGATTCGCGGGATTTGGTCAATTTGGAGGCAAAACGGGTAGTGGGTCAGTCTGATATTATTTCTTTAATTTTGCTCACTTCGATATCATCGCGGCTCGGGATACGTGGCGTTGTCAACAAGAGGGCAAGGGGAATGCTCCTTCGGTGTCCGCAATGCCGTACAGTTGTCCTGCCAATGAGCGATGGCAGATGCCCCTCCTGTCAAGCCAAGATCGGTGTTGATGCCTTTGAACCCGTGGAAGCCAATTACGAAGAAGCGGCTAAACGGGCAATGGAGTGCGAGCAAAAGCGATTAGATAAGTCGCGTAGGGGGTCAGGTGCGAAAGAGATCTTGGCTGGGCTGTTCCTTGTTATAGTGGGCGCGGCCATAGTTGCCGGTACTTACGCTGCTGCTTCCAGTATGCCGCGAGGCGGCGCCTATCTGATTTGGTACGGACCGATTGTTGTTGGCTTGACGATGATATATCGGGGCATATCGAAGCGTTAGCCGTGCCGCAGCTAATCGAGCAAATGCACCAATTCCTCAAGCTCCCAAACATGACGAACTGGCCACAGAAAACGGGACGGCCACAGAAAACGGGACAGGTCCAATATTGGAATGGGGCGTAATTGGACCCGTCCCGTTTTTTTCTTCCGGCTTTTAAGTTATTATTGACGCCATGCCTAGGCAAGCCCGATACGCTCCCGGTGATGTCATCTATCATGTGCTGAATCGCGCGGCCGGAAAAATGGAATTGTTCCGGCACGACGCCGATTACGCGGCCTTTCAGCGTGTGTTGGTCGAGACCCTCGAGCGCACACCCATCCGCGTTTGTGGATACTGCTTGATGCCCACTCACTGGCATCTGGTGGTTTGGCCACAGAAGGATGGGGAGCTTTCAATATTCATGCAGAGACTGACGATCACCCACGTGCGCAGATGGCTGGAGCATCGGCATCGGGTGGGGTTGGGCAGCGTGTATCAGGGACGTTACAAATCATTCCCGGTGCAGGATGACGCTCACTTCACTACGTTGCTTCGGTATGTCGAGCGGAATCCGCTGCGCGCCCAGTTGGTGAAACGCGCCGAACAGTGGCGTTGGTCGAGCCTGTCGAACACTCCGTCGCCACAAGCCCCTCGCGTCCCGATCTGCCGGTGGCCCGTCGCAAGGCGATCGGATTGGGTGGACTGGGTGAACCAGCCGCAAACATCCAGTGAGGAACAGATGCTGCAGAGATCCTTGAAATACAGCCGGCCCTTTGGCTCGGAATCTTGGACGGCAGCCATGGAATCCAAACTGGGATTGCCCCCGCTGCGCCCCCGCGGACGTCCATCGAAGCAAAAGGATCGGTAGCCAGTTCGTTAATCTCCGAAAACGGGACAGGTCCAATAATGCGTGAGCAGGCATAATTGGACCTGTCCCGTTTTTGGCGTTTGTCCCGTTTTTGGCGTTTTTGGAGATCAGACCGACGGCGATTCTCAATCAATCAGCTTCAGCAAATCGTCAATCTCCGAATCCGTCCTTGCAAGCCACGGACCCTCCCCTCTTCCATTCGGCAATTGGCAATCGGCATTCGGCAATCCCCAATCACTGATCCGGCTGGCTGGTCGGAATCGCGCCGTTGAAATCCCACGGGTCCAGCAAGTCCTCGGCGGTCGCCGCGGTGATGATTTTCGTGTCCACGTGCAAATCGAGCATCAGGTAATTCGATCCCACTTGCAGGCCATGCCGAAATTCATCCACCTTGCCCATCTCGTAATCCCCCGTGTTCATATAGTAATCCCCCCAGGCCGAAATCTTTTCCCCCATCAAGATCACGTCCGACGGCGAAAGGTGATTCGGCAGCGGCCGGCCGTATTTCTGGCCCAACTCGATCAGGTGCGCGTTGAGAATATAGGTGTGCCGGGCGTTGGGCGGCGGATCGGTGTTATCCGTCGGGCAAAGCATGATCGGCGGGTTCCACACGCCGCCAAACGCCACCGTGGTCCAAACATTGTAATGATAGGAACTCCATTGATCCGGATACTTGAGCACCGCATCGGTGCCGTCAAATACCAGGCTGCCGTCGTTGGGCGAATTGAGATACACGTTTCCGTTGCCCCACCCCATATTGTCGGGAAACAGATATCCGCTGTTTTGATCGATGTACATCAACATCGCGGCCCCCACTTGCCGCAGGTTGCTGGCGCATTGCACCGTCATCGCCTGCCCCCGGGCCTTCGCCAGGGCGGGCAGCAGAATGGCGATCAGCACCGCAATGATCCCGATCACCACCAGAAGCTCCACGAGCGTAAACGCTTCTCGGCTCCCGGTCTCGATCCGCTTGAACATGAGCGATGACCTCCGGCAAAATCCCGGACGAGAGACCCGCAATGCTGAAGCGGCCTCTGTCCCGGCGTCCGTTTCATTTCCCCATCGGCGTGATCGGCCCGGTCGCGGCCATAGTGATCGGCTCGACGTACACCGTCAATCCGTTGAACCGGAACGGCCGGCCGTAGGGTTTGACGTCGTAAGGCGCGGCTCGCACGGCAAAATGAAACTCCGGCAAGTCCGGGAGCCGGCCCAGTTGCAACTGCATCTCGTCAAGCTGCCGCTCGATCTGAAGTCGCTGCTTGGCGAAATCGAAGGCTTGCCCGCCAATAGCGGCCACGCTCGGTTGAGTCGTCGGCGTCGGGGTCGGCGAAGGGGAATCCGACGCCATTGCGACGCCGGCCAGGGTTACGATGGACGTGGCGAGCCAGCGGATCATAGAAGCCTCCGGGGCAAAACGAGGTGCAAACCGAAGCCAATTATCTATTAGATGCCTCGCCGGGGCGAAAGTTTCAAGGCGCGGAGGGGAGAATGTTGGCCAGGGTCTTGACCATTTCAGACCTCACCAGGGTGTGAACGTGGTCGAACGGGCCGGGGAGTTTCAGCCCGGCCGCCCGGGCGTGGCCGCCGCCGCCGAACTGCTCGGCGAATCGCGCCACGTCCACCCGACCCTTGCTGCGCAGGCTGACGCGGATGGCCGAACCGTCCGGCGGCTCGGCCATCAGGATCGACACCTCCACCGAGCGGATTTGCAGCGGCACGTTGATCAGGTTTTCCGTGTCGGACATCGCGGCGCCCGTGTGCTCGAAATCGCTCCTTCGCACGGACATCACCGCCAGCGCGCCCTCGTGCACAAGCTCCAATGAATCCTGCGCCCGGGTTTGCAGCGCCAACCGTTCGGCCCGTTCGTTCTGATAGAGATGCTGGTACATCTTGTCGGTATCGACGCCCGCTTCCATGAGGTCGGCCGCCAGCCGCAGCGTCGCCGGGCGGGTGTTGCTGAACTGGAACCAACCCGTGTCGCTGGCGATGGCCAGGAAAAGCGCCGTGGCGATGGGCAGATCGACCGGAACGTTCCAATTCGCCAGGAGTTCGGCGGCGATTTCGCCGGCGGCGGCCGCTTCCGTTTCCACCAGCTTCACGTCCGCCCAGCTTTCCTGCGTCAGATGGTGATCCAGCACCAGCCGCGGCTTCTTCCAGCCCTCGAGCCGCTCGCGCAATCCCGGCAATTGCGACCACGTCCCCGTGTCCACCACCAGCAGCGCATCGTAAGGTTCGGCGGAAAAATCCTTTGGCCAACCGGCATCCACTTCGTCATAGCCGATCGCGTTTTCCTTCAGCACGAAGGCGTATTTCGCCGGCAGCCGGCTGAGCAGCAGCACCCGGCTTTCGATATGTCGCCGGCGCAACCCCAGCGCCATCGCCGCCGCCGTGCCCAGGGCATCCCCGTCCGGCCGAACGTGCGTCGTGATCAGCACGCGCCGGCACGAAGAAAGTGATTCGAGCATCCGCCGATGCGATTCGTTCATGGGGGTCCCACGGTTGATGCCTGCGTGGAACCTGGCCCGATGGACGGATCGACCGCGGAAAACTCCCGATTCCAATAGTCCTCGGCCTTTTGGTTGCGGTCTTGAATCCAGGCGTCGGCGTTGTTTCCGTTCAGTTCGATGGGAATAAAATCCAGGACCACCGCGACGTTGATCGGCTGGCCAAGACGCAGAAGTTTCAGATGCATCACCTGGCCTGGCCACATGCGATGCGCGATCTGCACGAGTTCGGCGTTGCCGTGAAACCGGACCCCGGGACAGTCCAGGATCTGCACGATGACGTCGCCGGGCTGAATCAGCCGATACGCGGGAAACCCGGGGATTCGCTCATCGACGGAGACGCCCTCGGCGGATGGGTCGAGTGGGGCGGGCCAGTGCAGACCGAGGAATCCGCCGGGAACTTGCGGATCGACGTGGTATCTTTCGGCGGCGAGGAATATCTGCCGGACCGCCTGGTGGAGGGCGGCGATCTGGCCGGGAAGCAACGGGCTTTGCGCCAGCGCCGCGGCTCGCAGGGCACGAAGGTCTTGTTTTTTCAAGTCCATCAGTTGGCTCAGCGCGTCCTGCCGCAGCCGCGGATTATCGCTGCCAAGCTGAACGATCAGGGATTGCAGCCTGGGCGGATTGGCCCCCCCGGCCGACGCAAGCGCCAAAATCAGCGCAAACCCGAACGCCCACGGCGCCGCCGTGGGGCCGCTAAGCTTCCGGCGATGACACAAGAAAAAACTATTCACGAGGTTTAACCATCGGCTAATTCGACGAGCCGGTCGTAACTCTTTTGAATCCAGCCGATCTTTCGTTGCACCATCTGCAAAAACGGCATTCCGTCGACCTTTCCGAACGACCCCGTCTGCGCGATCGGGAAAACCGCCTCCGCGATCAGCGCCTCGATCATCAGAAACGGAATCGCCCGAATCTCGGCCTGGGAGATCAGCATCACTTCATCGTATCCCCGCAAAAACCGCTTGAAGCGCGATTCGTCCAGATAATCCGGCCATTTGGAAACGTCGTCGTCCCCCCCGATGATCGAAAACTGAAGCGCGCCGTTGGCCACGTCGATGATCCGCGGCAGCAGCCGCGCGCTGTCGTAGTCGATCACCGCCACCACACGGTTGTCGCGGAACAACATGTTTCCCGGATGCCAGTCGGCATGCACGATCTGCTTCGGCCAATTGTCGATCCCGAGCGAATTCACCTTCTCCGTGCTCTTTCGATACGAATCCAGCAGAAACCGCAGGAGCTGGATCGCGTCCCGGTTCTCCGCGGTATCGGCGACCCCGGCGGCGATGGCGCGAAGTCCCGAATCCACCGCCGACGCCGCGTGGTAGCTCCCGCTCGGCGGCTGCCATTCGGATTTGAATTCCTCCAGCAGCTTGTGATACAGCGCCAGGATTCGTCCCGAATCGAACGTCGATTCCAGCGTCTGCGGATACGGTTGCCCCGGAATGTATTCGAACAGCTCGTACACCCCGTTCCGCCATTGCAGCATCGAGTTGTTTTCCTTCCGCGTCCCGATCAGATGCGGCAGCGGAAACTGCTTGTTCGCCAGATGAAGCTGAAGCGCATGCGTGAACGCCACCTTGAACGGATCGTCCTTCCCGCGCGCCCGCCGTTTCAGGAGGAACTTGCCCTGCTCGCTGACGATCAGAAGCTTCGGCGCCTTCCGCGACCCGCGCGGAAACTCCACGATCGAGTCGATCACCCCCACGTCGAAATGCGACAGGATGATGGCCAACTCCTCGGCCGAGAACTGCTCCCGCTGACCGGAAATGCGGTTCTGCCCCGTGCCCGAAGTGAGGTTCTGCGATCGCTCGGAAGCCATCTCGGCCGTGAAGTCTAAATCAAAGCCGCACCGGGAAAAAGGAAAAAGCGAAAACCGATCTTACCGCCCATGCCCCGCCAGCCCATCCATCGCCGCGTTAAATGCGGGAAAAATGGAGGGTTTGGAGAATATGTTCGTACGCCGCCGCGCCGCTAAGATCAGGCGGCGCCAGCGTCAAAACCGGCGCTGCCGTCTCGCCCCGGCCGCCGCGGGAGACCGGCTCGCTGAAACCGGCGACCTGCGATCGCCCCACTTTTCCCCGGATCACCCCCACCGTGTAATCCACCGTGAACAGATATTGATGCCGGTTGTCCGCCGTGCGGTACAGAAGATCGCGGACGCTGATGCTGGCGGCGCCCGGCACGGGAAATTGCCCCACGATGCGCCGCGCCAGCCGCAGCCGGTCCCCGGGCGCGAAGTGCATGTTCCATCGCCCCGCACACGCACGCAGTCGTCGCCGGCAACGAAACTCCGAACCCCCCCCTGCCAGCACCACGACCAGCAAAATCGCCAGCAGCAAAATCAGGTACATCGACGGTGTCATGTGCGCCAATGGATAACTGACAATTGTCAATTATCAATTCTTTTAATCCCGTAATCGGGAACGATCGGGTTCATCGACTCGATCCAACGGGAGATCGCCGCAAAGTTCGGGTCCTCGGGGCTGGCGAACGTCGGCCTAAAACCCTTTGCCTCGGGATGAGGCGTCCCAGCCATCGAACGGGGAAGCCCGAATTGCAGCACCAACGACGATTGGGCGTGCAGACGGTCGATCATCGGCCGGTAGACCGGCCCGCTGCCGATCGTGTCCCCGCCGGTGAGTTTTCGCCCGGCCTGCTGAAGGATGTAAAAATTGGTGTAACTGGGCAACGTTTCCCTGGCGTCCGGAAAGAGGACAAGCCCGCCCGCCCCCGCCCCGCTGTGACAACCGGCCGCGGCGCAGCCGGCCAAAATCCGCCGCTGAACCAAAACCCGGTAATCCGCCGTGACGTGCGGGTCCGAAACCACGTGCACGTCCTTCGCCAGGTTCGCGTCTCCGCTTTGAATGATGTCCAACGCCTGCTGCGTTTCGCTTTCCGCATTGAAAGCCCCCGCATCCCCCCCAGAACCCAGATAACGCTTGCGCACGTTGTTGAAAAATTCAACCCGGACCTGATCGTCCGGCATCAACTCGGCCCGCCGGATGGCGTAAACGTCGTCCATCGTCAGATATTTCCCCGACGATGCCTGGGTCGCCGGCGCGACCGCCGCCCCGGCCGCCGAAGCCGCCGCCGGCTTGGCGTCCAACGCCCGCTCACCCTGGATCGTATCCAGCAGAATCGCCGCTTCCGGATTGTGCGGGTCCAAACGCTCCGCGTCCTTTGCCGCCTCGGCCGCCAAATCATATTGCCGCGCGTTCAATTCCGACCGGCTCAGGTCCAGCCGCCCCTTGACGTCATTGGGGTCCAGTTCGCCGAGCCCCTTTTGGAAATCCCCCGCCGCATCGCCGGGATAGTCAATGGACGCCACGCTGCCGCGGTCCAACGTCAGCGTTGACCCGTACATGGTCACGTTGATCGTCTTTCCATCCGGGCTGGTCTGGATATCCCCCTGCATGACTCGGCCATCGGTGGTGCTCAGAATCCCCTGTCGCGCCAGCAGCGCCGAGGCCAACAAACAGATCGCCAAAGCGCCCAGCCACCACCTTCGGATCATGAACGATCTCCTCGCCGACGAGTCGAGAAAATCATCGTAAATGCCGCTGGCAAAAGAGGCAAGTTTGCATCGGCCACGCCACAATCCAGCGGCCGACATTCTTCATAACCGCGGTTAAATTTCGCTCCCGAAAGCCCGCGGATGGCCATCCGCGGGTTGACTCATTTCCCCCCAAGTTTGCGCCAGGATCCGCACCGGTTTTTCCAAAAAATCTTGCCCCTGCGACATAATACCGCACCCCCCCTCTTTCTAAATATATCGCCATTCGTCCATGCGTAACCCAAGCAATCATAACCAAGTGTCGCTTTATTACTTATAACCGGATGAGACCGTCTCAATTTGAACGCGCGGACCAGTCCAAAATAGCAAAAATCGGCTCTGTTGTCCTATTTCCCGCCCCCGATGTCGCAAAGACCGCAAAAATGTCTTGCATCCAGATAATAACGCACTACATTTCATGAGTTGATCGCTGGCGAAAGTCCGCATGCCCCAAGACCTGCGGCTCGCCGAGCGGCTCATGTTGGAGGAGACCAAAATGCGGAAACTTACCTATTTGTGTTCGTGTCTGGCAGCAACGTGGATGCTGCTGCAAGCCCACGCGGCACAGGCTCAAACTCAGGACCTGTTTGTCATCAACGTCGATGAAAACGGGAATGGGACCTTCGTTGAATACACGCCCCCGTATCCCGGCGGAACGGTGCTTGAAGCCGGGAATTTGACGCCGGCGCTCATCAACGGCGTGCCGGGAGATGGACTTTCTTACGTCCTGCCTTACCCCATTACGATTAATGGAAACTCTGACCAGTGGTTGAGCATATCCGATCTGGACGGGGCCCAATCCGACCTGATCAATTTTGCGAACACCGGGCCGGGCGGCGTCGGCGTTCTGAACTTCTACAGCAACGACACTGATGGCGACGCGGCTGACGTCAGCCCCGCGTTTTGGTCCACCATCTCCGCGAATTTTGGTAGCCAGTTTGCGACCTCCGAGAACCCGCAAGGCATTGCGTTCTGGAGCACCTTCATTGACACCGGCGGCATTCCAGGCGACCCCGCTCCCCACCCCACCGTCGAGGCGTTCTATTATTTCGACAGTGGACCAGTTCCCGAGCCGTCAGTCATAGCCCTTTTGCTAGCCGGCAGCGCCGGCCTATTGCTGAAACGCCGCCACTGAAACCTCGGCCGTCCATCTGAACAAACCCCCAAGCCCCGGATGCAAATCCGGGGCTTTTCTCTTATCTCTCACGGCAGATGCCGATCCTTCCGACGAACCCAATGCCCGGTTGCAAAGGAAAATTCGGATTCACCGCCCGCTTCGCTAGAGATCGCGGAGAACGCCAAGAAAAGAGGGAGGATATTTGCCACCGATGAAAATCAGATGCACGCGGATAAATCAAAACTAAAACTAAATCCTTTGCATTTCATCAGTGTCCATCGGTCTTCATCCGTGGCAAACATCTATTTCTCCGCGTTCTCGGCGATCTCTAGCGAAGCGGGCGGTGGGTAATCCGCACGCCGACCGCGGTCAAATCATCGATCGCCGCAAGGGTCGATCCCTGCTGGTTCAAATGCCGGTGAAGCATTGGAATCAGGATAACACACCCGCCAACGCCGGATTTCGCTCCTCGAACTACCGCCGTTATCGACCGCTTTGCAAAATACTTTTCCAGTGCTGCAAAACGCCGCAAGGCGCCGCCTTTCCAAACATATCGCCATTCATCCATGCGTAATGTCGGGAATCACAACCCACTGCCCCTTCAAGACCTTCGTTTCGGAACGCAGCTGTCTATTTTGAATGCCGGGATCGGTGCGGATTGGCCAAAATAGAGCCTCGTGTCCTATTTTCAGACAGCGATTTCGCAAAAAACGGAAAATTTATCTTGCATCCGCCCGATAACGGACTACATTCTGCTTCCCTGGCCCGAAGGCCAGTTTGGAGAAGCAAGAGTTAAACAATGGGACTCTCCGTTTCTGACGGTTATTTCCCATGTCATAGTTAAGGAGGCGTTATGCGGAGAAAATAGTTCTGGATGTTTACAGCCCTGTTCGGCGCGGCGGCCCTTTCCGCTCGCACGGCCCAGGCACAAACCGCTGATGTGTATTCCATCAACGTCGACGAAAATGGGAATGGGACGTGGGTTGAAACGCAGGTCAGCGACAATACGGTGGTTGGATCGGGGGCTTTGTCGGCGGACGTGTACGTCGCCCCCAACGAGGGAATCCTTTACGTTCTGCCTTTCGTGCTTAATGCCGGTTTGGACACTCCCCAGTGGGTCGGCATCTATGATTCGGACGGACAGACCCAATCCGACCTGGTCAGTTTCCAGAACTTCAGCGTAAACGGTGGCGGCGAAGTGGGCATTATGAGCCTCTACAGCAACGACACCGATGGTGACTTGGCTGACGTCGACCCAGCATACTGGTCTACCATTGTCGGGAATTGGGATGGGGTAACGACCAACGAGGACGTGAATGGTATCGCGGTCTACAGCACCGTCGGTGCCCCCAGCGATGCTCCAGGCGTCCCTTCCGACCCTACCGTCGGGGCAATCTATACTATCAACTCTGGAGTTCCAGTTCCCGAGCCGACCGTCATGGGCCTGCTGGCAGCCGGTAGCGCCCTATTGCTGAAACGCCGCAATCGCCGCCACTAAAACTCGGCCGTCCATTTCGACAAACTTCCAAGCCCCGGATGCAAATCCGGGGCTTTGCTCTTCTCTCTCACGGCAGATGCCGATCCCTCCGACGAACCCGACGCCCGGTTGCAAAGGAAAATTCGGATTCACCGCCCGCTTCGCTGGAGATCGCGGAGAACGCCGAGAAAAGAGGGAGGATATTTGCCACCGATGAAAATCAGATGCACACGGATAAGAAGCGGAAGTTTTGAGTTGCAAGTTGCAACTTTCATCCTATCAGTGTCCATCGGTCTTCATCTGTGGCAAACATGTATTTCTCCGCGTTCTCTGCGATCTCTAGCGAAGCGGGCGGTAGCCTGTGGCTCAATTGGCGGCGACGCAGACGCTACAGGTGAACTGAACATGCTCTAACTCGAACTTGCGAACCGGCGACGGGATGCCAATAATTCAACCAACCGGAAAAACCGAAGCGAGTTGCGGTAAGGGCTTCGCCCCAAACAGCCGAATGAGGTGCAAACAATATGAAAAAGAGCGCAACGACCAAGGGCGAATCCCCTTCCCGGCTGATCGACGCGAGGATCAAGGAACTCGACGACTGGAGGGGCAAGACGCTCTCCCATGTCCGCGCTGTCATCAAACAGGCTGACCCCGAGGTGGTCGAGCAGTGGAAGTGGAGAGGCGTTCCGGTTTGGTCTCACGATGGAATGATCTGCACCGGCGAGACGTACAAGAGCGTCGTGAAGCTGACTTTCTCCAAGGGCGCTAGGCTCAAGGACCCTTCACGACTATTCAACTCCAGCCTTGAAGGCAACACCAGGCGCGCTATCGATATCCATGAGGGTGATAAAATAGATGAGGACGCCTTCAAGACACTCATACGCGCCGCCGCGGCCCTGAACAGGTCATCGGCCCGATAGTGGAATCCATCGCCTCATGAGTTGGCGCCTAGAGTCAAACCGCCATGGGGATTGCATCCCGCGTTTCTGGCCCCCAGAAACCTCGTAATGGCTTACCCTCCCAACCCAAAGCCCAGGGAGTTTACTCCCTGGGCAATCCAAGTCGTTTCAATATTCGAAGCGGCCCACCCTCAGAAATTCCACGCGCCTTCCCCTCCCCAACCCTCGATCAATCCCCCGCTCCCGCCCTCTGCTGATTCAGCCGCAAAAGGTTCGCAAGCACCAGCCCATCGACGCGCCCCCGCTCCGACGCCAGCGGATGGCCCTCCGCCAAATTTTGCCCCGCCCCGCTATCCACCCACACCGCCGCCCAGTCTTCACTCCATCCCCCCGCCGGATCAACCGCCGCGTACGCCGCCAACACAGCGCGGTCCAACTGCTCGTGGGCCAGCTTCAACCATGTCGGCCGCTCATTGTAAAGATTGGTCAGCGTCCGTTTCTTGAGCAGGGAATCCTTCGCCGCAGCGGCCATGATCGCCGATTGCCGGATCAACGCCCGCGCCGCCTCCGGCACGTCCTCGAACCGATCCGCCGCATCCACCTTCGCCGCCACCTGCTCGATCCACTCCGGCGGATTCAGCCACCGCTCACGCTTTTCGTTCAACTCTCGCGCCGCGTCACTGATCCGCTGCCACAATTCGCGTTGGCCGACCTTTCCCACGTCCTCTTTCCCCTTCTTCCCCTCTCCCGGTACTCCGGGAGAGGGCTGGGGTGAGGGCTCTCTCCCAGGCGGCCACGGAAGCGGAAATGTTTCAAAGCACGTCGTCGGAGTGTAACGAAAGCCCGACTCTGCCTCCCGCAACTGGGTCCCCATACGACGAGCCCAAAGTTCGTGGATTGAGCAGTGAAGCACGCCGAAGAAATAGTCATCACTACGCGCGAACACGACGAGTTGGTGATCAGGAAGCACGTCATGGTCCAGCCAAACAAATAGGCGATGCTTTGTCAGGATTGGTGTGCCGATATAGCGACGCAATGGGTCAAGGGCGGCGCGCATTGACGGCCGCGGCCTTTCGTGAATCCACCACGTTTTTCGTTTAGCCGCATACTGAGGCGCGATCTTTGTTTGCACGTATTTGAACGCTGCTGCGAAGGAGGCCGCTTCGCTAAGATTCATTCCAGGCGGGAAGTCGATTATCCACTTCGCCCTCGTTCTCTGGGTTGTGTCCTGACCATTCGCCCAAGGGCGGCAAACCGCATGCGATGACTCTCCGTGTGGACTGGGTTCAGCCAAAACATTTCTGGCGACTTCCCACGCAATGTCAAACGGCCCTCCCTTCTTGTCGGCTTCGTGTTGGATGTGCTCCATCTCAAGCAGCTTCCGCGCGATGGTGGTTTCGACCCCGGACGATAGATCAGCGTGAATCACTGAAACGGGCGCGCCATTCAACTTCCTTTCCTGCTGCTGGCCATTGTCGAAGCCAACGATCGAGACGTGAACGGCGGCACCATCCAACAGCCAGTCGTGAACCGCACGACTTCATCGTCCAGGTCAAGCAGTTGCTGGAGGGCGACGTAAAGGAAATTGCCCGAGCCGCAGGCGGGGTCGAGGATGCGCTGCGCGCCCAGATGCCGCCGAAACTCGTCGAACCGAGCTCGCATCGGCCCAGATAGCACGTCCCGTTTCTTCCGATCCGCCTCGGCATCGTGCGTTGCCAGCGCTTCGGTCAACTCATCCCGCATGGCCTGCCACTTCCGCCGTAGCGGCATCATCACCACCGGCTCGACGACCAGCATGATGTCGGCTTTGCTCGTATAGTGCGCGCCGATCTGTGCCCGCTTCTTCGGATCGAGCAGCCGTTCAAACAGCGTTCCGAAAATGCTCGGCTCGACCCCCGCCCAATCCTGGTCAGCCACCCATCGCAAAATCGTCAGGTCGCCGTGGGTCAACGGCAACGGCGGCTTGTCGTCGAACAATCCGCCGTTGAAATACGGGATGTCGTCGCTACCGTACTCGCCGCCCGTGCTCATCGCCGCAAATAATTTCGCCGCCCTCTCCGCGAATTTGTCCGGGTCTTCCTGCGATCGCAGCACGATCTTCGTGAACGCCTTGCCTGGCAAAAGTCCCACGCCCTCCGCAAACAGGCAGAACACCACCTTCATCAGAAAATGCGCCACCGGATCGCCGGCACGTTGGAATAGGTCCAGGTCACTGGGCGGATAGCGCTCAATCAGCCGGTCGGCCAGCTTGCCGAATTCTTTGGCCAGATCGAGCGTGACCTTTTCGGTTGTCTTGGATGGCCTGAACGAATCGGGATTGGTGAAAAGCCTGCGGAAGATTTCCAGCCGGCCGGGAATTTCTTCCAGTTTCACGACGATCTTGGCCGTCGGATACCCGGAGAAGTGCGTGCGGATTTCGGTCGTGCGGATGTCGCAGACGACTGAAAGCGGCGGATTGTCCAGCGCGTCGCGGTATTGATAGAGTTGCCGGTAGGCTTCGTCGAGATTTTTATATTTGCCCTTGCGCTTGTACTCCCAACCAAAAAATCCTTTCTTCCAGACGTCGACGAACCCGCCCTCACCTTTGGAACCTTTGGAGGCGGCCCCGACGACCTTGACCGCCTTCTCAAACGTGAACGAATCCCCCGTGGGATCGGCTTCGGCGGGAGTGGGCTGGCCGATCAGACGGCACAAATCAATGAAGTGTTCCTGCGAGGCCGCCCGCTCGGGCAGCTCAACGTTGGCCCATTTCTCGACGAATTCATCAGCGGTCATTCAAGGGATATTCTCAGCGGACAGGACTGGAATGCCAAGAGGATGGCCGGGAACGCCGCCCAAGTGCGGCTGCTAAAATTCCTCCATTCGGCAATCGGCATTCTCTTCAAATCCCCTCTTCCGCCCTCGGGTCTTTCATGCCCAGCAGGACCCCAGCGCACTCCAGCGCAAGTTTTCGATCCTGGCGCTCCATTTCGTTCCTTCGGCGCAGCTCCTCCGCGTCCGTCGGGCCGACCACACGCTCGCGGAACATTCCCATTCCCTTGAGCAATTGCAGCCCCGCCCGGGCGTCGCCGGCTTCCAGGGCTTTCTCCACCGCATCCATCGCCTTCTCCGTCATCATCAGCAATCGGGATTGGGCGCTCTTCTCCATCTCGTCGTGCCATTGGTTGTACGCCGCCCCAAACACCGGGTCGTGCCGCAGCCAGTTATAGATCGTCCGCCGCGAGACCCCCGTCGTGCGGGCCGTCTCCGCCACCGTTATTCCCATTCGCAGCAGGTCCAGCGCCGCCTCCTGTTTCTCCTCTAACTTCTCCCCGTCGCCCCTTTGCTCCCGCGTGGTCGCCAATTCTCCCGTTTCTTCCGCCTCGATGTCAGCCATGAATACCTCATTCCCTGCGATATTTCGCATCAAATATCCTAACAAAGACCAAACTAATTGTCAAGCGAATTCGACGAAAAGACAATTTATTGATAAATTGCACACTTTTCTTGCGCGTTAAATTCAGTCACTCGACCGCTATAATCTCAACTATATGTCAATAAAGATGTTACATGCAAACAATACATTAGCATTCACCAAGTCGTATCTTGAAAAGTGTGCAATGTGTGCAACGTCGTCTTGGGAGTCTATCAACGAGAAATGGCCGGCCAGTCCTTTACATCAACGGCCGCACGCGCCCGTCCCCGTGCCCGCCGCGCTTGCCCCAGATGCCGGGAATCGGCGTCGAGCAGTTCGGGCATTTGCCATCCGCCCCGACGCGGTTCTCCCGCACCAGGAAGCTATATCGCCGGATCAGCGTTGTGTTGCAGTTATGGCAGCGGGTGTTTTCCCATTCGCCGACCTGGCCCGGAAGGTTGCCGGGATAGATGTAGCGGATGCCGGCTTGTTGGCCGTATTCCACGATGCGCATCAGATCGTCGGCGGTGGTTTGGCGGTAGCCATCGGTCATCTTGTAATCGGGATGGAAGGCGGTGACGTGCCAGGGCATGAGGGGATCGACGGATGCCAGGAAATCGGCCATGCGTTTCAGTTCCTCCGGGTCGTCGCTGAAGCCGGGGACGACGAGGGTGACGATCTCCACCCAGAACCCGCGTTCCTTGAGCATGCGGATGGTGGCGGTGACGTTTTCCAAAACTCCGCCGAGTTGGCGGTAGTGTTGCGGGTTGAACGTCTTGAGATCGACCTTGTAGGCATCGACGTGTGGGCGGAGGAAATCGACGACCTGCTCCGTGCCGTTGCCGTTGGAGACGTACGCGCATTTCAGCCCGCGCGTGCGGGCTTCCTGGAACACCGCGACCGCCCATTCGCTGGTGATGAGCGGCTCGTTGTAGCTCGACGCGATCACCGGAGCGCCGTGCTGGATCGCCACGTCCACCAGTTGTTTCGGATTGGTCAGTCGCGGCGGCGCCGAGGCCTTGGGATCGCGCAGCATCTGGCTGGTCACCCAGTTCTGGCAATATCCGCAGTGAAAATCGCACCCCAGCATCCCGAAGGTGAGCGCATCGCTGCCGGGCAGGCAATGGAAGAACGGCTTCTTCTCGATCGGGTCGCAGGCCAGCACCCCGACGTAGCCGAAGGGAACCTTCAGGACTCCGTTGTCGTTGAAGCGAACGCGGCAGACCCCGTCGCGGCCGGGCTTGACGAGGCAGCGGTGCCCGCAGGCGAAGCAGCGGACCGCGCCGTCGGCCTCACGCCGGATCAGCGCCTCCGCCGCCGGCGCCACGTGCTGGTGCAGCATGTCCTTCAGCGATTTCAGCCGGCTCTGCTGCTCGAGGATTTCCATTGTCGCCATGATCGCGCCTTCCAATCCGATTTTAGACACTTCCAAGCCGTCGAGACAGCTAATTCTTCACCACTGCAAGCCGATCCGTTATAGTTTCGCCCTTGAGATTCAATGCCTGTTTTCTTGTGCTGATTGAGGTTATTGCCATGTTGAACCAGGGATGCGCATCGGTGAAGGAACGGCCCGAAACCGCCCAATGGCCGAAAATCGCCGGGATCGATCGGGCCATGCAGGCTTGCGTCGATCGGGGCGAGCTTTCGGGGGCCGTGACGCTGGTGGCGGATCGGCAAGGCATCCTCCATCTCTCGGCCGTGGGGGAGCGCGACCTCAAACGCCGTCTGCCCATGCGAACCGACACGATCTTCTGGATCGCGTCGATGACCAAGCTCATGACCTGCTCGGCGGTCATGATGCTCCAGGACGAGGGGGAGCTTTCGATTGACGATCCGGTGTCAAAATACATTCCGGAGTTCGCCGGACTGAAGACTCCTTCCGGCAAGCCGGCGAACCTGACGCTGCGGCATCTTCTGACGCATACCAGCGGTTTGGCGGAAGCGCCGCGGAACGAACTGTTCAAGGCGCGCACGCTGGGGGAACTGATCCCGTATTATCTGGATCGGCCGACGTCGTTCGAGCCGGGGAAGAAATGGGATTATTGCCAATCCGGCATCAACACGCTGGGCCGGATCATCGAGATCGTCTCGGGCGAATCCTACACGGACTTCCTGCAAAGCCGGCTGTTCGATCCGATGGGCATGAAGGACGCGACGTTCTATCCGAGCGAAGCGCAAATCCAACGGATGGCGCAGAGTTACGTTTTGAAAAGGGGCCGGCTGGAACGGATTCAGATCGATCGGCCGGTCGGCATTCGCAATCACTTTCCCGCCGCCAACGGCGGATTGTTCTGCACGGCCGGAGAATATTGCCGGTTCTGCCAGATGCTGCTGAACGGCGGAACGCTGGAAGGCCGGCCATATTTGAGCGCCAAGAGCATCCACGAGATGACGAGCGTGCAGACGGACGGGCTGAAGGCGGGTTTTGTGCCGGGCAGCGGCTGGGGGCTGGGGTTCGGCATCGTGCGGGAACCGAAGGGAATCACCGCAACGCTCTCGCCCGGCACGTTCGGGCACGGCGGCGCTTACGGAACGCAGGCGTGGATCGACCCGGTCAAGGGGCGGATTTACATTCTGCTGATTCAGCGCGGCGATCTGGATAACGCGGATAATTCGCGGTTCCGCCAGGCCTTTCAAGAGGCTGCGGCACAATAGACGCCGCCGCGCGTTTCGCCGAGATCGTGACCACCAACCGTTGGATGGAATGCCGCGGATCAGAGCGGCCGATCTTTTCCTTCTGCTCCGGGGCCAGAAATCGCAGCCATTCCTTGCGGCCGGTCACGTCGCTGTGGCCGGCGTCCTGACCGATGAGCAGCGGATCGGGCGCGTACATCTTGAAATGCCGCATCAGCGAAGAGATCACCAGGTCGCAGTGATCGTTGGTGGTATTCCGCCAGAATTGGGAAAGAACCCCCATCAGCCGGCCGCGAACGGCGTAGGCATGGCTGCGATTGGAGGCCCGGCAACGCACCACGCCGGGACAGATCGTCTCGGGCGGCTGCAAGTGCTCGGCGCCGAACATCAGGCCATCCCAGTCGTCCGGAACTTTCCCCATAAACTCCCTGGCAAGCGATGGAAAATTCTCAACGGGGTAGGCATCGTCCTCCAACACCAGCAGCGCGCGCACGCCGTCGTCGATGGCCGAATCGAGCACCGCGCGATGGGATAGTAGACATCCCCAGGCGCCAGGGCCTTTGTCCCATCCAGACGGGGTCCCCACGGCTTGGCCGTCGATGGCCTCAAAGCGCCGGGGCGTTTTGAACGGCCAGGCTCCGAGCGTCTGCCAGAACCGCTCAAGCCGGTCTCGCCGGCGAGCAAGGTTCACGACCACGACGCGGTCGAAAGTTTGCGAAATGTCCCTGCCGTTCAGATCCTCGGCAGCCGAGCGGGAAATCCCGTCCATGAGACGCCCTCTTTTTGTATTGCCGCAAGGGAATATCGACCCGGCCGGGGACCCGGCATGAAGTTTCGTGAGATCAGCCAAGGACAACGGTGATCGTGCTGTCGGCGGCAAGTTGGGCGGCGGGGATCAGGTTGCCGGGGATGATCTTCCCATTGAGGCGCAGCTCGGCAACGCCGTGCTGCACGCCGCGGGGGTTGTCCACCCGGATTTCCAGGGTTTTTCCACGGAATCTGCGCCGCGCGGTGAATCCCGGCCAACTTGCGGGGATGCAGGGATCGATGCGCAGGCCGTCGCCTTCGGGACGAATGCCCAGGATCCATTGGGCCGCCGTGTAGCAACTCCAGCTTGCCGTGCCGCTGAGCCAGGGCAGGCGCGACGCGCCGAAGTGCGGCGAATGCGTGCCGTGCGTGCTCTGGCAGTGAACGTACGGTTCCACCTGCCGCACCTCGGCGGCGCCGTTCTGTGCCGCCGGCATGTAGGCGCGGTAATACTCATAGGCTCGGTTTCCATTTCCCCGCATGGCGTGGGCGATCACCGCCCAACTTTGCGTATGGCTGAAAATCCCACCGTTCTCCTTGTTGCTCGGATTGAACAGCACCGCGCGCATGACCGCGACGGGCGTCCGGTCAAACGGCGGATCGCATATCATCAATCCATACGGCGTCGCCAGCCGATCGTGCACCGTCTGAAGCGCCGTCTGCGCCTGCTGCTCGGTGGCAACGCCGGACAGAATCGCCCAGCACTGCGTGTTGAGATAGACCTGTCCCTCGGGCATCCGATGCGTGCCGAAAACCGTACCGTCCTCGGCAATCGCCCAGATGAACCAGGATCCGTCCCAGCAGACGCGCTGGATGGCGCCGTCCAACAGGTCGCGCTGCGACAAGGCCCACGCCGATTCATCGCGCCGGCCCAGGCGTTCGGCCAGCTCGGCATAAACGCCCAGCGCCAGGCGAAGCTGCATCGCCACGAAAACGCTCTCGCCCCGGTAGCCCAGTTTCAGGCAATCGTTCCAGTCGGCCTTCAGCCCGCACGGCAGTTGATTGGCGCCGCTGCGCTGAAGGTTGAACTCGATGGCCCGGCGGAGATGACCCAGCACCGTGGCCTGCCCGGCATCGGCGTACGGCACGACCTCGTCCAGCAGGCCCAAGTCGCCGGTCTCGGCGATGTACGAGGGAATCACGTTGAAAAACCAGAGGCAATCGTCGGATCGGTAGTTGGCCTCGGGCGTGGGCGGCATCGCTCCCGGCTCGTGCCGCCAGGGCTGAATCTCCGGCTGTGCCCCGCCGCTGCCGTCCTGCCCGCTGAGCATCAACACCAGGCGCTGGCGAGCCACGTCGGGCAACATGTAGAGCACGCCCAACAGGTCTTGCACGGTATCACGGAAGCCGAAGCCGTCGCGATGCTCGCCGGTGTAGATCAGCGAAAACGAGCGCGACCACTCGTGCGTGGTCAGAGCGTTGTAGGGATTCCAGACGTTGACCATGTGATCGAAGTCGGCATCGGGAGTCTTCACCTGGAAGCTGTCCAGCTTGTCATGCCAGTGATTTTTGAGCTTCTCCAATTCGGCCTCGGCGCGCCGCGGCGAGCCGAATTCAGCGCGGATGGCGGCGCCTTCCGTTTCCGCCTTGCCGATGCCGAGCAACACGACGACGGTCTGGGCCTCGCCCGGCTGAAGCACCAGATCGCTTTGGATGGCGCCGCAGATGTTGTCCGAAAAACCGGTCGAGTTTCCGCAGGCGCCGCGCTGAACCGCCGCCGGGTTCACAAAACCCTGGTAGACGCCGACGAAGGCTTCGCGATCCAGGTCATAGCCGCGGATGGTTCCGCCCAATTGGGTCATCCACCACCAGCGCGACTGCTCGCCGTGGGCGAAGGCGCCGGGATAGGTCGGCAGGCGGGCGTTGCTCGACGCCGAGATCATCCCGTCCTGCCAGCGGGCCTGGGCGATGAACATCGTGTACTGAAGGTTCAACAGGTCCTGAAGCAGGTTCCATTCGCTGGTGAATTCGCAGAATGAGAAGACGCTGAGCGATCGCGGCCGCTCGCCACGGTTGACCACCCGAAGCACCCAATACTCGAACTGCCGACCCAGCGGAATGAAATAGGTGGCCGTGGTGGCGATGCCCCGGTAGTTGCTGTCGATCACCGCGTATCCCGCGCCGAAGCGGCAGGTGCTTTGGTACTCGTCCAGCGGCTTGCCGACCGGCTGCCAGGACGCGCTCCAGTAATCCCCGCTGTCCCGATCACGCAGATAGAAGTATCGGCCCGGCTGGTCGAGCGGCACCGAGTTGTAACGGAAGCGCAGGATGCGCCCCTGGGCCGGTGAATGCGTGAACGAATATCCGCCGGCGTTATTGGTGATGATCCCGCCGTAGCCCCGATCGCCCAGGTAGTTGCTCCATGGGCGCGGCGTGTCGGGCCGGTCGATCACGTACTCTCGGGCGGCGTCGTCAAAATGTCCGTATTGCATATCCGTATAGGATGGAGGATCGGCGTGGCGATTTCAAATTGAACTAGCCGCAGCTAAATCGGTACGTAGGGATCAGTCGGGATGTTCCCTATGAACCTCGGCCGACGGACCTCGTCGGCGGCTGTCGGATTATCTGTGTCGTCGCCGGCAGAGAATTCCCGTTGCAGCCATGACGATCATCACCGCACTTGCCGGCTCCGGCACGCTGGACGTCGGCAAGGACAATCCGTTGGCCGCCGCGAAGGCGTCCAGCGCCGCCACGTCGCCGGCCGAGGCCGCGCCGCTGGCGCCCTGGTTGAAGTTCGCCGCCAAGTCGTTGAAGTCGGCGGCATTGACAAGGCCGTCGTAGTTGAAGTCGCCCTGGTCCCAGCCGGTGATGCTCTGGTTGAAGTTCGCGGCCAGGATGTTGAAGTCAGAGCCATTGACTAGGCCGTCAAGGTTGGCGTCGCCGAGCAAGGTGTACATCACTTCGATCTGGCCGGAGGACAAACCCGAGACGGCTCCGTCGGCACCGTCGGCATAGCCGACGCCGTAGAGCAGGCCATTGGTCGGCGTTTGCGCCGCCGAGGAAATGATCCCTAGTGTACCTCGTCAGCCAGTGACAGACTTATGAAGCGATTCTCGCGCGATCTTCACTTTTTCGAGGATATCGGTCGCCTTGGCGGTCCAGACGAACGGCTTGGGCGATTCGTTGGT
>JBEKKC010000068.1:0-22059 GCA_050010915.1 Tepidisphaeraceae bacterium
AGAACGCGTATAAAAATCCCAGGACAATCATGATGCATCCGGTCAGCATGATCCACACCCCCGGGCGATTTCCGACGCCGATGGTGGATGACTGCCCATCCGGATCATAACCGGCCTGGAAAAAAATCCAGTTTCCGTGCTGATAATAAATCGGGCTGTTGAGGCTGGCGACGTCGGTTTCGGCATGACCGTCGGCATCGGTCAATTCCAGCGTGGAGCGAAAGTCCCGGAATAATCCGTTGCCCGTGGGCAGGCCGCCGGGATAGGGGACAAGATCGAATTTTTTGAGCGTCAGCGCCGCCGGCATCGGCCGGCAGGCAAACCCCAACTGTAACTGCAATGCCGCCGATGCGCCGGGAACGCGCACGACGCCCATGGCCCATGGAATCATCGGTTCGAGCAGCATGGGGTCGGGGGCGGCGTACAAATCGCAGGGCACGGGCAGATCCTCGGACCAGTCCCCGCACTTCACCCGCGCCACAACCACCTGCCTGACGCCGGATTCGCCTTCGTCCTTGTTCTGCCTTTCCACCGGCGTCGGCAGGACGTGGGCGACCACCTTGAAATGATCCCTTCGCCGGAGGGTCCCCGTGACCGGCTGGCCATCGAGCGAAAGCGCAATTTCACCCCCGCCGGTCAAATCCCTGATTTCGGCGGCGGAAGAAAAAGTCGCGTGAACGTCGATCAGCGCCTTGTCCGTGGTCAGCAGAACGTGCTTGTCATCGCTGGCGGTGGGCAACAGCGCCGCGGGATCGGTCACGACAAAACCCAACGCCAAATTCCCGTCGATCGGGTTTTTCTGGCGGTTTCCCTTTACCATCGGCGGCGTGGTGGCCGGGTCCATCTTGAAATCGGTCTGGAGCGTGCGGCCGGCCAAGATCATCCTCCAAAATTCCGTCCCGCGCTGGGGCATAACGTGAAGCGTCAACGCCTGCACAAGCTCGTGCGTCCCGAACATCGGAAACGCCGGATTGTAGGATTCCACCGCAACGCGATATTCGCCGTGCGCCAGCTCCACGGCTTTGCCGATGCCCAACTCCAATTTCTCAACCGGCCGGCCGGGCAACGCGGCGGTCAATTCGAACAACCGGTCGGCCGATGCGCGGATCGCCTCCAGCGACGAATCGGAAACCTGGCGATATTCCAATTCCGTCGAACCGAAAAACTGGTGCGAAGCCGTCGGGTCGGTCGCCCGCAGCATGATCGGCGGCCGATCCGGGATCGCCAGCTCCACGCCGACCTCGTTGGACCCCGGATCGTCCAAAACCTCCTCCTCGACATCGGCATAGGAATAAAACCCGACGACGTCCACCGTCACCGGCTGCGAGAGCCCCAGCCAGGTGGAAAGCTCGTTGGATGAATCGGACTGCAAACCAATCGGGGTGAAACTGGAGATCCCCGCCAGGCGGGGCGAGCGCAATCGTCCGGGGTCGTGGAGCTGGTCATAGGACCCAAACCGCGGCAACGACGGCAGCGGATGCATGCCGTACATCTCGCCTTTCAATACTCGCGCGTAGAGCGCCCGCTCGCCGGAATCGTAGAACACGTTGACGACGTGGCCGACGGGAATCAGCGTCCTGCCCTCGACCTTGAGGTGGTAATAAAGCGACGCGCCGGTAATCAAAATGATGATCCCCGAATGAATGCACCAAACCCCGTATCGCGGAGGGGTCAGCGGAATGCGGTTCAAGGTCACGGTTGCCAGGGTCAGGCACAACGACAACATCAAGAGCTTCAACGGCCAGGCGTCGAAGAACTCCAGTTCGTTCATCTCAAAGTATTCCCGCACCGCGGGCATTCCGGAGCCGACAGCGATATAGAGGGCAATCAGCACCATCAGCGCGATCCCGAAGACCACGTTGTTCAGGGTGTACCGAAAGAGAATTCGCAGGGCGCTGGTCACGATTGAATAGAGGAGCGGCGATTCTAGCAGCCCCCGGCCATTCCAGCCTCCCCTGCTTCCTGCCCGCGTCACGGGATTCAGCCCAAGCCACAATTTTTTGATTTTTCCCTTTGACATACGGATTTTGTTAGGTATTATTTACCCTAACAGACGCCAATCAAGGAGCAACGGAATGCTGACGGTGCGATACATCGAGAAGTTATGGGACGCCCGGAAATACTCGCGGCTTCTGGAGGAGTTGATCGCCCCCCGGGTCGAGGCGGCGGCGGCTGGGGAGTTGGGGGATACGCCGGCCGCGGCGGCGGCGGCGCTGGCGCTGGTTCGGCTGGATGAACTGCATCAGCCGCAAGCGTCACTGTGTCCCCGGCTCATCCGGACGCTCGTCGCCCTCCAGGAAACCGATGGGGGCTGGGGCGACGTGGCAACGACCGCACTTTGTCTCCGCGCCCTTTGCCTCCAAAACGGCCAAGGGCAGGCCATCGAACGCGGATTGGCCTATCTAGCCACGCTCCAACAGCCGGCCGGAATCTGGCCCAAAATCCCCATCCGCCGGATGCCCGAAGACGCCCTGGTCTCCGCATTCGTGCTGGCTCAATTGGCGGACAACGAACGATTCCGGGATGCCATCCGCTTCGACGCGGCGTTGGCGTGGTTCGAGTCGCATCGCTGGAGCCTCGACCAGGGCGCCCAGTCCATCTGGGACCACGCTCGGCTTCGCATCCCTGCGGTTGCCACAACCCCCGCCGGAGCGGAGGCGAGTTGGTCTTGAACAATACAAAACCAAGGAGGGTAAATGGGCATAGGACTCATGGCGTGGTAAAATCTCATCACTGTTGAAATACCGGGAGGTCATCAAACTTCTCGAGGCCAATGGTTGGCGCTTTGACCGCATGGGACGGGGCGGCCATATGATCTATCGCCATCCCACGCGCCAAGGCCCGGTTGTCGTGGCAGGCGGCGGTAAGCTGAACAGGGATGTGCCCAAGGGAACCGAGAACGCCATCCGGCGACAGGCCGGGCTGAAATGAGGATGCTCATGAAATTCGTCTACATTATCGAACGGGCCGACGACGGAAGTTACTCTGCCTACGTCCCGGACTTGCCCGGCTGCACTACCTGCGCCGATAGCGTCGACGAAATCCGTCGAAACATCAAAGACGCCGTCGATTCCTACCTCGACTCCCTTCGTGAACACAACGAACCGATTCCAACACCCAGTTCAGTCGTCGAGACCATTGAGGCGGCGTAGCAGTCATTGGTCATTCGTCATTTGTCATTCGGATTTGATTCGTCATTCTGGTTTCGGATTTCGGGTTTGATTCCGTAGTAGGTGCGGGCAAAGCGCTTCAGTTCCGGCGCATCGCGCCATACGACGGCGTCCTTCGGCATGCCGGCCAGCCAGGCTTGGTCGATCGACTGGGTTGGATCGCTCGTGTCCACGTCAAAAACGGTTTTGTAATTCAGGCGCGACATCGGAATCTGATACCAGAACGCGCACGCGTCGCCCACCAGGTCAACGGATTGGCCGTCGGCCAATTGCCGGATGTCCAGCAATCGAAATCCCTCGAGGTTTTCGCGTCCGATCAGGGTTGCCTTCTCGTGGTCAATTTTCAGATAGGGGCCCATTTTGTTGACGAGCATAACGGCGGAAAAGACGGCCATCGCCAATCCGGCGGCGGCACACAACGGCAGCCATGATCGAGCTTCGATCTGCGCGAGCATTAATGCAATGATGGGAATTGCCGTCACCATGAACCTGCTCTGCAAGTGCGTGAAACAGATCCAAAATGCGATCTGGAAGACGAGCATGATCCCCAGGCCAAGCATCGCGCGATTGCGGAGGCCCAGCGCCAACGCGCCGATCCCAAGAGGGAACAGGAGGTATCCGTATCTCCAATCCCAAAGTATTTCGCTCCACAGCGCCCGGAGGCGGCCGGCGGGCGAGCGGTGGTCCTTGTCCGGCAAATAAGCCTGCCGCCATCGTTCGACCTGGACCGGGCTGAAATGCGCTTTGCCCAGGACGTTCATTGCTTCGGGAAAGACGGGATTCCCGGTCCATTTCCAATCCCGAATCAACCAGGGTGAAAGGGCTAAAACCCCGGCCAGAAGATAGCAAGCCAAATGCGCGAGGTTCAGACGTGGCCGCAGGGTGAGCGCGCTTTTGATCATCGCGGCCAGCGGTATGCCGACAAAAACCGGGGGGGCGACGGATAATTTCGTGCCGGCGGCGAAGCCGGCGAATATTCCGGCGATGAGGAATTCCCGGCAGGTCTGGGCGCGAATCGCCCATCCGATCGCCAGGGTCGCGAAGAGAAGCGTTCCCCCTTCGTTGTAGGCCACGGGCGCAAGCAATCCCGTCCACGGCGTCGCCGCCACCAGCAAGGCGGCAACCGTTCCGCGCTTTCCGGCCCCGGCCAATGCATAGACCGCGCCGGCGGCCATCACGCAAAATCCCAGGTGCATCATCTGAGCCAGATACATCCCGGCCCAAGGGCCCGCATGCAGAAACATCGCCAGGAGATACTGCATTTCCACATTGAACGGGAAGAATGAGAAGACGTTGTGATGCAACGGGACGATCCGGCCGGCCTCGAACCATTCGCGCGGCCCCTGGAGGTGATACTCGACGACGTCATAGCCGTTGGGTTCGTCGCCCCACAAAATCCCCGGCGGGAAGCATGCCGCCAGCGCCGCCGCGCCCCCCACCGCGGCCGCGGCAACCCACAGCCATCCCCAACCGGCTGAATCGCAGAGCCATTTCCTCGCGTCCCAATTCTTTGCGCGAACGTGCAAGACTGAAATTGCGATGATGTCCCCGACCGCGAGAATGCCGATGGCCCATCCCTGATTCATCCACCCCATCAGCCCAAGCGCCAGAACCGCGAGACTGACAATCCCCAGACCCAGTCCGATGCTGGTCACAGTAGCCAAGGAGTTGTTCGCCTCTTCTGCTCGCAGGATTCTCCATGCGACCCAGCCGATCCCGGCGGCGGAGGCGAGCCACAGAATCGCACAGCCCCCATCCTGCAAAAGGCGATAAACGGCCAATTCCCACGACGGCCCGGCCAGCGCCAGAAACATCCCGAGAAATGCAATCGCCCCGGCAATCATCGCCCCCATGCGAGATTTGACCATGGCCGTCAGATTCACGCCTCACCTTCGGGTTTAGCGTCGTCATTTTCCAGCTTGAATAACTTCTCCACGGTATGGAGATACTGTGTCATCGGAGCGTGCCCCGGCTCGGAATCGCGCAGCACCTGGATGGGATCGTGAAGGAGCTTGTTGACGATGCGGCGGGTGAGTTCCTCCAGTTGTTGTTTGTCCCCATCGGTCACGCCGGACAATTTCGCCACCGTGCGGGCCAGTTCCTCCTGGGCCAGGGCGTGCGAGCGCTGATAGAGATGATCGATGAGCGGCCCCAGCATCCGCGCCCGGTTCCAGGCGGCGAAATCGCTGACGTGCTCCTCGACGATCCGCTCGGCCGCCTGGGCCGCGGCAGAGCGTTTGTCCAGCGTGGCCGTCACGGCCTGCTGCAAATCGTCGAGGTTGTAGAGATAGACGTTCTCGATTTTTCCGACGTCGGCGGCGACGTCGCGGGGCACGGCGATGTCGATCACGAAGATCGGCCTGTACCTGCGTCGCCGGATCGCGGTCTGGAACATATTTCGGGTGATGATCGGCTGATCGGAGCCGGTGCTGGTGATGACGATGTCTGCGGCGGCCAGATGATCGGGCAATTGGTCGAAACCCGCGGGCGATGCGGTGAATTTTTGCGCCAAGGCCACGGCCTTGGCGGCATCGCGGTTGCAGACGATCAGGCTGCGGGGTTTCAACGCGGCGATGGCGGCCAGGACGCGTTCAGCCATTTTCCCGGCGCCGATGCTGAGCACGGTCTTGTCGGTGAAGACGTCAAAGATCCGCCGGGCGTATTCCACCGCGACGGAGGCGACGGAGACTCTTCCCTCGCCGAGAGCGGTTTGGGCGCGGATTTGCTTTCCGACGGCGACGGCGCGCTGAAACAGGGGATGGAGCATGGGCCCGGCGGTGCCCGCGTCCTTGGCGGCCTCGTACGCCTCGCGCACCTGGGCCAGAATCTGCGTCTCGCCCAAGACCATCGAATCCAGCGAAGCGGCCACCGAGAACAGATGGCTGACGGCGTCCCGTTCGACCTTGTGGTAGAGTCGCGACTGAAAATCCTCGAGCTTCAGCGCCCGGTTCTGGGCGAGGAATTCGGCCAATTCCGCGTGCCGGGGATGGCCGTGAATCTCCCGGGCGACGTACAGCTCGACGCGATTGCAGGTTGAAAGAAGCACCGCCTCGCAGCGATCGAAGCGTGCGCCCAGCGCCAGCAGCGCGGCCTTGCGTTGCTCGGGCGAAAACGCCAGGCGCTCGCGCAGGTCCAGGGGCGCGGTCTTGTGATTCAATCCCAGAACGAGCAATCGCCGCATCGCTCCTCATCGCTCCGTGGGCAGATATAAGACCGCGATCAGGGTGGCCACCATCAACACGAATCCGACGATGCTCAGCATGGCCGATTTGCGCCCCCTGACCGCCGGGGTAATCGGCGTGTGCAACGCCACCGCGTAAACGACCCATGCGGAAAACGTCAGAATCACTTTCGGGGTGGTGATCCAATGGGGGCCGAGCATGGTATGCCGGCCTCGCTGCATGATCATGGCCAGCCCGGTGACGATTCCGACGATAAGGAGAGCAAAACCGAAACTGACGGCCCAGTGGGTCAGGTTTTCCAGCCGTTCGAGGCTGACGGGCGGCCCGCTCCCGATGGCCGCCTTGCGCCTCAGGCGGGCGCTGGCAACCAGATACATCGCGCCGACGCCGGCGGCGACGCCGAAGACAGCCATGCTTGTGAAAAGGCTGGCGCGATGCGTCAAATCCCAAATCCCCGCCGGCTCATAGTTCCCCGGATGAAATATCCCCAGCAAAACGGAGCACAAAAGCATGACGATCACGATCGGCATCAGGAACCAATCCAACCCCGGGATGGGCTTGGCGCGCTGAACGTACAACGTGAACCCGGCCAGCAGGAGCGCCAGCGTGGCCATCGCTTCGAAGTTGTCCTCCAGCGGCATCCAGCGGCCACGAACCACCGACCTCCAGATCAGGGCGGCCAACCCCAGGCAAATCCCAAAATAGGCCATGGACTTGGCGGTCAATCGGAGGCGGTTTCCGGGCCTCCACAGGCATGCGACGGAAATCCCTCCGCCGAGCAGAAACGCCCCCGCCGCGGCCAGGACCAGGCCGATCTGCCCCGCGTTGGCGCCGGTCGCCGCGCTCATGCCGCTCCCTCCAATCCGGGCGTCAAGTCGGGAAGATCGTTGAATTTTCCCCGCAGCCAATCGCACAACCCGGCCATTGAGCCGTCCTTCAGCGCCGTCGCCGCATCCGTCGTCGCCAACGCCCGAAAAATCTCCCGCCGCCGGGCGATGGGCAAACCGCTATTCCTGATTTTTGGGCGAAGCTGTTTGGAAGCCTCGGCCAATTTCACCCATTCATCGCTGACGCTGCCGGCCAGCGCGTCGCGCAATCCGGCCGCCAAAGCCGGGGAGCCGCCAGCCGACACGGCAACGACAATTGGCCCGCACTTGAGCACGGCGGGCAAGACAAAATCGCCCGGCTCATCGAGTTCCTCGGCATCGCCGCGCTGCACCCAAACCCCCCGCCGCCTGGCCTCGGCGACCACGGCATCATTGACCGCGCCGGAATCGGTCGCGGCAAAAACCAGGTCAGCGCCATCGAGGTCGGCCGGCTCAAAATTGGCGGTTTTCTTCTCGACGCCGTCGGGAAACTCCCGGACGAATTTGGTCGCCACCGCCCGCACCGAGATGGATCCCGCCGCCAGGAGTCCGGCCGCCTTCCGGGCGGCTACCGCTCCCCCACCGACGATCAGCACCTTGCGCCGGGAAACGTCCAGGAAAATGGGATAGATATGCGGCACAATCTTCGGATTCTAATCTCTCGGGTCCGGTCTGTCGCGTTGGGAGCGGCAACGGCCGAGTTCCGCGGGACGGCCCCACGGCGGCGCCGTGGGCGTTCGGGGAAAATCAACGGGGGCTTGAAATGGGCTGCTAAATGTTCCGGTTCGCATTCGAAGACCGCGGGATGGCCATCCCGCGGCTTTGGGTGAAGTGAATCGACAACTTTTGACATTAGATCGGGACAACCAAATCGTCTATCCTCTGCGGTCATGAGCGAAGCAAAAATCGGGATCATCGGCGGGACGGGGTTGGGGGAACTTTTGGGCAATGGAAATGGCCGAAGGCATGAAATGCAGACGCCGTTCGGGTCGCCGAGCGATGCAGTGATCGAGGCGGATTGGGAGGGGCTGACGGTGCTGGTGCTGGGGCGGCATGGGCCGGGGCATTTGATTCCGCCGAGTCACGTGCCGTTCCGGGCGAATATTTTTGCCCTGAAGCAGCTTGGGTGCACGCACATCATCGCATCGGGGGCGTGCGGGAGCCTGCGGCAGGAGTTTAAGCCGCGGGAATTGGTGGTGCCCGATCAGATCATCGACAAGACTTATCGGCGCACCGGGACGTTCTTTGAGAAGGCGGCGGTGCATGTGGAAATGGCGGAACCTTTTTGCCCCGTGCTGCGTCGAATCATTTTGGAACGGGCATCAAATGGCCAGGCGATCACGGCTCACGACCGGGGATGTTACGTCTGCATGGAGGGTCCGGCGTTTTCCACGCGGGCCGAGAGCCTGATGCATCGGCTTTGGGGAGGAGATTTGATCGGGATGACGGCCATGCCGGAAGCCAAGCTCGCCAGGGAAGCGGAAATCGCCTACGCGTTGATCGGGCTGGTGACGGATTACGACTCGTGGAAATCCGCGGCGCCGCCGGCGCCGGGCCAGGCGGCGCCTTCGGCGGAGGCGCCGTCGGGGGCGGCGTTGCTCCAGGAGATCACGGCCAATCTCCAGGCGGCGGCGGGCAGCGCGATGGAGTTGATCCGCCGGGTGCTTCGCCGGATCGCGGCGGACCCGGCGCCGCTGCTGGAGTGCCCGGCCCGGGAAGCGCTGAAACTGGCGATCTGGTCGGACAAATCGCGGATTGCCGCGGATGAAATCCAACGGCTTTCGCCGCTGTGGGGCAGATATTTCGGCTAAGATGTTGTCATGCGCGCGCGGGTCTTTATCCGATCGCTGATTGCGGCCCTAGTCGTGCTGGGGGCGTCATCGGTGTGGGGGCAGATGCGCGTGCTGGTGGGTCCGGGGATGCCGCAAGTTGTCGGTGGAGTTCCGCAGGGCGCGGACCAGAATCCCACCGGGGTGGTGTACGTGCGCGATTCGGCGATGGCGATGGAGAAGTTGGCGCTAGCGCGGCGGATGGAGCGGCTGCACGAATGGGGCAAATCGGCGGACGTGTACCAGGAAATCCTGGAGAAATATTCCGACCGCGTGGTGGCGGCCCACGAGGACCCGCAGAGCCACGTCGTCGACCAATATGCCTCCGTGACCGAAACGGTGCGCCAGTCGCTGTGCAAATGGCCGGAGGATGGATTGACGGTTTATCGAGGCCAATACGAAACGCCAGCCGCCGCGCTCTTCAACGCCGCGGGGAACGACGGCGTGCAGAAACTGCACGAGGTTCTCTGGCGGTTTTTCCCGACCGATTCGGCCAGGGAGGCGGGTATCCGGTTGATGGACGTTTATTTCGAGGAAGGCGATTACGCGGCGGTGAATCAGATCGGAAAGGAACTGCTGGATTGGCATCCGAACCTGTTGGCCCAGCGGCCGATGGTGCTGTATCGCACGGCGTTGGCGGCGAAGCTGGCGGGGCAGGCGGATGAATCCAAGCGTTGTCTGGACGAACTTCAACGTCAATTTCCCCAATCGACGGGGGTGATCCGCGGGCAGGAGGTGCTGCTGACGGACTCGCTGACATTGGCGCTTTCCCGCGCGGGCATTGTGCAAGGCCAGGGGGCGGAAGGCTTTGCCTCCGCAAGCGATTCGTGGCCGACGGTGGGCGGCGACGAGAGCCGATCGAAGATTTGCTCCTCGACGGTCAAGCCCGGGGCGCGGCTTTACACGATCCCGATCATGGGGTTTGACTGGAACCAGATTCCCAGTTTGCCGGAGCGTCAGCAGAGGCAGCACAACGACGAAGACCTGCGCGCCAAGGGCGTGGGGCTGGGCATCATGCCGGCGGTGTTCAAGGGGCAACTGTTTTTCCAGGACAACACTCGGATTTATGGGAGGGACCTGGACGGCGACGAGCCGCTGGCGGCGTGGGTTGAGACTTATCCGAAGGAGAACGGCGTGTACAAGGTGCCCGGGAATCCGTCGCCGGTGCCGCTGGGCCGGCAGTTGTGCGTGACGGTAAACGACAAATACGTCGCGGCGGTGACGGGTTTGTCGGATCCTTGGACGCAGGACCTCTCGCCGCCGGGCGAGGATTCGCGGCTGGTCTGCCTGGACCGCAAAACCGGGCGGAAAATCTGGACCACCACGCTTCTCGATCTTCCCGATTCGCAAACCGCGCTGAGGGCGCTGCAAATGGGAGGATCGCCGCTGTTCGTCGGCGACAACCTCTACGTTCTGGTCCACGGCATCAAGGGGCAGTTCGAGGATTGCTACGTCGCGTGTTTCGCGCTGGCGACGGGAAAGTTCCGCTGGGCGACATTCATCGCCAATTCCGGCATCGAGCCGTGGTTCGGCCCGATGGGCGACGAGGCGGGTGAGTTTTCCGACGCGGTGTCGCACATCGCGTACGCCGGCGGCCGGATTTTCGTCGTCACCAATCTGGGTGCGGTCGCGTCCGTGGATGCGTTCACGGGCGCCATCGCCTGGCTGGACATTTATCGAACGGAATCATCGCCGCCGGGCCTTAATTTCAATCCGGCGCTGCTGCGTTTCCGACGTGGCGCGCCGGGGCCGGAGGACGAATCGGTCGATGCGTCGGCGCCGTGGATTTACAATCCCGCGGTCGTTCAAGACGGGAATCTTTTCGTGCTGCCGGCCGACAGCCATAGCCTCTTCGTTTACGACGCCGCGGACGGGAAGCCGATCAAACAGATTCCGTTGAGCGGCTTGCAGGAGACGCTCGATCCCAACGTGCAAAACAGGCCCGATCTGCCCAGCACGCTGCTGGGCGTCAGGGGCGATCTGGTCTATCTGGCCGGGGCGAGACAGGTGTGGCAGGTGCCGTGGCGAACGATTCCGCAGGACCCGGCCAACGTCGATTCGACCCCCCGCTACTGGCGTTCGACGGAGGGAGATCAATATCCCTCCAAGCAGGCGCACGGGGACCAGGACCTGTTGGTCCAGGTGCGCGGGCGGGGTTTCGTGACGGCGGATGCGGTCTATCTTCCGACGCAGAAGTATCTGCTGCGCATCCTGATTTCCTCCGGGCTGCTGGATTCGGTGAACAGTTCGTTTCCCAGGGGGGGATGGGAGGAAGGCAAGGAAGGCCCGGGAAACGTCGTCGTGACGCAGGACCACCTGATCGTGGCCGGGGATCGCCAGGTGGCCGTTTACACGGACCTGGCGCTGGCGCGCGCCAAGCTGGATCGGGAGATCGCCGATGGCCCGGCCGACCCGGAGGCGCGGCTGCACTATGCGGAGGTGATGTTCGCGGCGGCCGAGCCGGACGTTGCCGAGCGCCGGATGGAGGAGGCATTTCAGTTGTTGGGCGGCGTGCAATCGCCGCGAGTCGGGCCGAGCCGAGAACGCGCATTCAACGATGCCCTGAGTTTTGCGAGGCGGTCGTTGCAAAAGGAAACGCCGCCGCAGCAGATCGAGCGGTTTTTCGACCTGGCCCGCGCGGCGGCGACGTCGGCCACACAGCAGGTCAGCTATCGCATGGCCCGCGCCGGCTATGACTGGTCGAGGCCAAATCGCGATGCGACGGGGGCGATCCAGCTCTATCAGGAAATCCTGGGCGATCCATCGTATCGCGCGATTTCAATGCCCGATCCGCAAACCACGGGCGACACGCCGGCGGGCACGCTGGCGGAGAAGGCGATCCGGGAGATTCTGGGAACGCCGGACGGCCACATGGCGTACGAACAATTCGAGCAGGCCGCGGCACAGAAGCTGCGCGACGCCCTCGCCGCCGCCGATCCGGAACAGTTGCTCGATATCTCCAAGGTTTATCCCGATTCCCACGTGGCCGGGGCGGCGATGATGGCGGCGGCCCAGTGTTACGAATCGCGCGGCGATGCGCGGATGGCGACGCAGGTGCTGCGGCAAATTCTGCTCAGGGTCCACGACCGCGACCGTGTTCCGGTTCTGGAAGCGCTGGCGCGCAATTACCTGAAGCTACCGAACCATCTCGACGTGGCGGTTTCGCGGCTGGGGTTGGCGGCGAACCTGGCGCCCCATTCCATGATTCTCCAGCCCCTGATGTTGCCGGGCGGAACGGTCCTGCAAAACGTTTCCCTGAGCAGCGCCCGCGACGTGCTGATGCGATATGAATCGCAATCGAGCCTGGAATCTTTGCCGGACCTTCACCTACCGACGCATCAGCAATCGAACCTCTACTGGAAGGCCATGGGTCAGCGGGCCAAGCCGTTTGGACCGGAATCGCCGAATACGAAAATCGTCGGGGTTGATGCGATGGTCGTGCCGCTGGAAGACTGCGGGCGCAACGACCGGATCATCGCGTGGTCGGCGGCCGATGGATTGTCGGTCTACCCCGTGGGGCAAAACAAGCCGCTGTTCAAATGCGCCGGCATCAACGAGGCGCCGATCGGCGCAGCCTGGATGGAAGGGAACGTTCTGGTGTGGAGCAACGGATCGATCGCGCTGGTGGATGGGGCGTCGGGGCGGCAACGATGGTCGGTGGACGTTTCCACGCTGCCGGCAATCGTGGCGTCGGGCGATTTGGGCGCAGCGCCGGCGGAGAACGGACCGGAAGAGGTGGCGGAGGTGAGGCCGGTCAACGACCGCATCGTTCTCACCACGACCACGGGGAGATTGCTGGGGATCGACCCGGCGGCCGGCCGGGTGGCGTGGCAAACGCGCGTAGGCGGCGCAGTCAATCCGCTTCTGGCCAACGACGATTTCACGGTCGTGCGAACCCAGGACAGCCAGACCGCGGAGATTCAGGTTTACAATTCCCTGAGCGGCGAGCTGCTGGGGAGAAAATCGTTCGGACTCGATACGGCCGCGTATCCGATCAACCTGGCGCTGGCGGCGGATGGGACGCTGGTGTACACGCTTCCCGGCCAACTGTGCATTCAGGACCTTTTCGAGGCGAATCTTTCGCCACAGGGAATGGAGCCGGGCGTGGCGAAGGACGTCGAGTTGCCGAATCAGCCGCCGATGTTTCTCGGCGCCGGCCGGCCGCAGCCGGAGCAGCTTCTGATTCACGGCGGCCGGGTGTTCGCCGTGGCCAACAGCGGCAAGGAAGTCCGCATCTACTCGATCGACACGGGAGACCTGTGGCAAACCGAGGGCCGCAACGGGCCGGAGACCACGGGCGTGGTTGCCACGTGGTCCACGAGCGCCAACGTCCGGCTGCACATTTCGGGAAATTACCTGTTTGTCTTCAGCCCGCGGAACCTGGTGACGTATCGAATCGACCCGCCCAAGCCCGGTTGGGATTGGAAGGACGATCCGACCAGGGTCACGAATTATAAGCAAATCCTTTTCGGCAAGGATTACGTGGCGCTGGTGGACCGCCCCGGCCCACCGGCGACCGAAAGCAATCGGCCGGGCAACAGGGTGACGCTGAACTTCTTCAACCGCATGGTGAAGGAACTGCCGGATGAAGAGGCCGGATTCCTGCTGTTCAATCCCGAATTTCCCGTGATCGACGACAACTTGGCGTTACAGGCCGTCGAGGGCGGCGTGGCCTATTTCACCGGGCATACCATTCAATTCCTGGTGGGGGCGAGGGATTTGCTGCCGAATGTGCCGCCGATTTGAGGAAACGCCGCGTGAACGCGGCCACTAAAAAAATGCGGTTGCACGGTCCGAGAAATGGACAGCATTTGAAGCAAGTTGCTGGTCCCGGTGTTAGCGTCTATAATCAGTTGTTCACCTATGGCCACAACGGTTTCCAAGTCGCCGAGCGAGCCTTCCATCCGGGAGAAGGTGCAGAACGTCATTGATTTGATCCGGCCGGCGGTGCAGGCCGATGGCGGGGATATTGAGTTGGTGGATGTGACCGGCGAGGGGGTCGTGCAGATTCGGTTTCACGGGGCCTGCCACGGCTGCCCGAGCAGCCACATGACCCTGCAAATGGGGATCGAGAGAAGCCTTCGTGAGCAGATTCCGGAAGTGACGCAGGTCATTCCCGTCCAATGACCGATGATTCCCTGATGCAAGAAGCGATCGCCGAGGCCGATGCGGCCCTGGCCGTCGAGGAAGTGCCCGTGGGGTGCGTGATCCTGCACGTTCCGACGGACCGGGTGATCGCGCGCGGGCACAACCGCCGGGAAAGCCATGGCGATCCGACGGCGCATGCGGAGATTCTGGCGCTGCGCGATGCGGCGGCGGCGCTGGGAACGTGGCGGCTGAACGAATGCGCGATGGCCGTCACGCTGGAGCCGTGCCCGATGTGCGCCGGGGCGATCGTGAACGCGCGATTGGGGCGATTGGTTTATGGCTGCGACGATCCGAAGGCCGGGGCGATTCGAACGCTGTTCAAAATCTGCGACGATCCGCGGCTCAACCATCGCGTCCAAATCTCGGCCGGGGTCATGGCCGAAAAATGCGCCCAGCTTCTTCGCGATTTTTTCAAGGCCCAACGCGCAAGCGGGAAGAAATGAGGGATGGCATGAAACGAGATTCGGCGGGACCGGGACATTGCGGCGGGAGATTGACGGGTTTGATTTGTATGCTGGCCATGCTTGCCGGCGGCTGCGCGTCGCACTCGGCGGCGCCACAATCGACAGCCAACTTGCATCCGTTTGATTCACCGGATTGGTGGCACCTGACGACTTTGCCGTTGCACGGCCAGGAGATCGTCTCCGACGACAGTTTCGCGGTGATCGTGCCGCGGAACGATATCGACCTGGAATCGGACATGGGCCAAATCCCGACCTCGGCGGGGATCGCCTCGCGGTTCTATTTTTTCAGTTGCCCGTGCCGGGAGGTGAAGCTGGTGGGCGATTTTCTGGCGCGGGACGATGAAACCCAAGACGTGCTGGACGCGTTTGGAGCGGGGAAATTCACGGTGGTTTCGGTTTCGCCGATATTGCGGGACACCTGGCCGAAGCTGGTGTCGATCCGATTTCAGGCCCAAGGCAATGGAGACGATCTGGTGCACACGCTGCGCGACGCGCTGGACCGGGTGAATCGGCGCTCCGCGACGCGGCGGGATGACTGACCATGACCGGGCGAGCGAGCGGAGCAATTCTCTGCGCGATCCTGCTGATGGGCACGGCCGCGGCCTTTATGCCGGCGCGGAATTTCGCGTTCGTCAATTGGGACGACGTCGATGAGGTCACCGAAAATCCGCTGCTGCACCCGCCGACGATGGAGCATCTGGGCCAAATCTGGTCCGGCCCATGCCTGAATCTTTACGCGCCGCTGACGTACACCACCTGGTGGACTTTGGCCCGAATGGGAGCGGGGGACAATCCATACGCGTTCCATCTGCTGAACATTCTGTTGCACCTGGCGTGCGCGGCCCTGGTGTTCTCGATTCTGCGGTTGTGCGTGAAATCGCCGGCGGCGGCGTTCGGCGGGGCGATCGTTTTCGCACTGCATCCGATGCAGGTGGAAAGCGTCGGCTGGGTCGCGGAGATGAACAACCTGCTGGCGGCGGCGCTTTCGCTGGCGGCGATCCGGCTCTATCTGGCCTCCGGGGCGACGCCGCCGGAACGACGATGGATTATTTACTCGCTTGGATCGGCGGCGTATCTGATGGCGCTGCTTTCCAAACCCACGGCAGTGGTTGTTCCGCTGATCGCGATCATTCTCGACTGGGGCATGCTTCGCCGGCCGCTGCGTCCGGCGGTTTATACGCTGCTGCCCTGGCTGGCCGCGGCGGGCGCGTTCGGGTGGATCGCGCAGCAGAACCAGGGCGGGATTGCCGTGCCAATCATGGATCGGCCCATGGTGGCGCTGGACGCATTGGGATTCTATTGCCGGAAAATTCTTTGGCCGACGGGCCTGACGATCGACTATGCCCGCACGCCGGGCCAGGTTTTGCTCGGCCATGCCTGGATCACCAGCGCCGGGATCGCCGTCGGACTGGGAGTCGTGCTCGGGCTGCTGCGAGGCAAGTTTCGCGGCGCGGCGCTGGGAGGGCTGATCGCGTTGGCGGCGCTGTTGCCGGTGCTGGGGCTGGTCCCGTTTACATTCCAGGAATGGTCGACCGTGGCGGATCGGTTCATCTATCTGGCGATGTCGGGGGCGGCGCTGGCGGTGGGAACCCTGCTCGCCAGGCTGCGGCAGAGCGCGGCATTGCCGGTCGCGGCGGCAGCCGGTTTGATTCTCGCTTTGCCGTGCAGGACCCAACTTCAAATCTGGCAAAACAGCAAGACGCTGATCGAGCACACGCTGGCGCTTGACCCGGAGAGCGCCGTTGGGAATTCTCTTGCCGCATCAGAACTGATCCATGAGGGACGACCGGCGCAGGCGATTGTCTTTTTTTTCAGGTCGCTGGCGCGCAATCCGAATAATCCTTATGTCCAAAGCAATCTCGCCAACGCCCTGGCCAGCGTGGGGAAATACGACCAAGCCATCGAACATTTTCAGACGGCGATCGCTCTTTTCGATCCTCGCGACCCGCTGGCATGGCGGGCGGTGAACAACCTCGGCATCGCATACGCAAAAATCGGCCGGCACGATCTGGCGGTATCGCAGTTCAAGCGGGTGCTGGAAATCGATCCGCATAACCCGCAGGCGATGCAAAACCTGCAAATTCTGGGCGAGCGCGTGCCATCGAGGTGAATCCGACTTAGACTATTGGGCAAAGGAGCATACAAGTGGCTCAACCCGTTTTGGCCGTCGTCAGCGTTCTGGGCAAAGACCAAAAAGGGGTCGTCGCGCAGTTCGCGACCTATCTTGCGGAGCGCGGCACCAACATCGAAGACATCGAGCAGCGCGTGGTCCGCGGGTTTTTCCTGATGGACATGCTGGTCGATATCAAAGACCTGTCCGTCGATCTGTCCGATCTGGTCACGGGCCTGCTGGAACTGGGCCGCCGGCTGGACATGGAAGTCCGCGTACACCTGCACAGCGAGCGGCGCGAGAAAAAGGTCGCCATCCTGGTCAGCAAGGAGCCCCATTGCCTGAAGCGGCTGATCGAGGATTTTTCGAGCAAGAAGCTCCAGGGAACGATCCTGGGCGTTTTGGCGAATCATCCCGACCTGGAATCAGTGGCGAACGACGCCAAATGCCCGTTCGCATACCAACCGTCGGACGATCCGGAAAAACATTTCGATTGGCTGCTGAAGCAGCTTCAACTACTCAATCCAGACCTGGTGGTGCTGGCGCGATACATGCGGATTTTGCCGCAGCGCGTGGTGGCGGCGTTCCGGAATCGGATCATCAACATTCACCCGTCGCTGTTGCCGTATTTTCCCGGTGCTTCGCCGTACAAACAGGCCTACGAGAGCGGGGTCCGCGTTCACGGCTGCACGGCGCATTTCGTGACCGAGCAACTCGACGAGGGGCCGGTCATTTTGCAGGACGTATTCCACATCAACGTCGGGGCGGACGCGTTGGAAGACGTGAAGGAAAAGGGCCTGAACCTGGAGGCCAGCGTCCTCAGCCGGGCGGTAAAACTCTTTCTCGAAGAGGAACTGGTGGTGGTCGACGGCAAGGTGATCTTCAAGCCGGGGATCAGCCGGTTCCTTCATCATCCCGACGCGCCACGACAGTGATCTTCATCGCCGAACCATACCGCGAGATTCTCAGGCAGATCGGCACGGCCCCGGAAACGATCTTCACCGACCCGGCGATCAAACCGTGGCGAATCCTGGAAGATCGGCAAAACTGCACGTGGGACGTTTTGGTCGGCGGGCGAAGCGTTCGATTGCACGTCAAACGGTTTGGGGCAATGCGCCGGCGGTCGTGGGCCCAGGCGGAGGCCGAGGGATACCGCGCGCTGCACGAACGGGGCATTGGGTCGGCGGCGGTGGCCGCCTGGGGCAGGCTCGATGACGGGCGAAGCTTCATCGCCACGGAAGACCTGGCGGGTTTCGAGCCGGCCGACAAATTGGTGGAAGGCGGCGTGGATTTCGATCGGTTGCTGATCCCCACCGCCGACCTGGCGGCCAGGCTGCACAACTCCGGGCTGCACCATCGCGATCTGTATCTGTGCCATTTTCTGGCCCGCGGCGCCCAGAACGAGCCGGTGGAACTTCGCCTGATCGACGCCGCCCGGGTCCGGGCGCTTCCGCGTGTGCTGGCACGCCGGCGATGGATCGTCAAAGACCTGGCGCAGTTTTGGTACAGCACGACGCAACTGCCGGTGACGGACTTGCAGCGGGATACGTGGCTGGCGCGATACGCCCAACAGACCAACGTCTCCGCGGCGGAACGCTTGCGCCGCTCGGTCATGCGAAAATCGAATTCGATCGCCGCTCACGACCGGCGCTTGCGCATTCGGCGGCCGGGACGAAATATTTCGATTCCGAAAACGGGGTGAGAGAAACTCGAATCGACGTTAGACCCTTGCCGCCAACGCCAGAGCGTCGGCGCGCGACTTGGCGATCGTGAACAGGCGCTCCAGGCAACAAGTCTTGAAAATCTGTAGAAGCTGCGGGGACATGCCACAGAGAACCAGGATTCCGCCGGCCTGGCGGACGCGCTCGCGCATGTTGACGAAAAGCCCGAGCATCGAGCTGCCGAGATACTCGACCCGGGAAAGATCGACGACCCATCGCTGCTCGCCCTTTGAGGCGAGTTGCTTCAGCACGGCTTCGATCAGGCCGTCGATTTCCATGGTGTCGATGGTCGCCGGCAAGACAAAGTGCAGGACGTTTGCCGACTGCTCGTGGGTGATGTGGAAGCGATCGCTGCTCATGGGGACGTTTGAAGCATATCGTCTATCTGACCTGAAGACTATCCCCGTCAAAAACGACGCCAAGGGGTTCGATCTCGACGGCCTTTCGGCGGCCTTGTTTGAGGACGCGCCCGGCGAGCCAGGCCTCAATGCCGACGGCACGGGCGGCGGCCAGGCAGGCGGGGGCATCCTTGGCATCGACGTAGGCGGCGAATCCGGCGCCCATGTTGAAAGTCGCGTAAGCCTCGGCGACGTCCACAGGCCCCTGCCGGCATATAAACCGCATCACCGCCGGAACGGGAGGCACCGAGGTGATCCGATAGACGAAAGGCTCCTGAAGGCGCATTAACTTTCGCCAGCCGTGGCCGGTGACGTGACAGGCGTATTTGAGGCGCGTGCCGCGGCGTTGGCATTCGGCGACGAAAGGGACGTAAATCGCCGAGGCGTCCAAAAGCGCTTCGCCGAACGGGCGGCCGTCATCGATGGGAGTCCGATAACCGTCGCTGAGCCGGTCGGCCAACGTGCGGCAAAGGGTTAATCCGTTGGTCTGGACGCCGGTGCTGGCCAGGAGAACGATCGCGTCTCCATCGGTGAGATCGCCGGCGATGCGATGGGATTTGGGGCGGATTCGTCCGATGGCGGAGCCGGCCAGGACGATGGTTTTGGGATCGACGATGCCGCCCAGGGCCGGGGTTTCTCCACCGCCCCAGACGGCGCCGGCGCGGCGGCAGCCCTCGGCAAACCCGCTCGCCAAATCCTGGGCGCGCTGCGCGTTGGCAAACCAGGCGGCATCGCCGACGGCCGCGTGCATGGCCACGGAAATCGGCAGGGCGCCCGTGGTAACCAGATCGTTAACGATCGTGGCGACGGTGTCGATTCCGATGTTGGCGTAATAGCTCTTGCCGGTAAGCTGGAGCATGGCATCGGCGACGAGATTCTTGGTGCCCAACCCTTCTTCGACATGGGCGAGGAATTCTTCCGGGGTTTCGATGAGATAGGCGCTTTCGCCGCGTACGTTGGGCGGCTCGGTCAGGCCGTGCTGATTGAGCGCCCCCACCGTGGAGGCCGCGGCACGCTGGCAGGCCCGTTTGAATGCGTCCAGCGGCCCGTAGTCGACGCCGCTGCTTTGATAGGTCAGGGCCATGCGTTCACTTGTAGAGCAACTCGAATCGGCGGGCAAGGGAAGAACGCCAAAAGGGGACGCGGTTGCGTTGGGATAAGCAAGACCCGTAGAATTGGCGGTTGTTAAATATGGATTTTTTCACCTACAAAAACGGCGAGCTTTATTGCGAGGAGGTTCCGGCGGAAAAGATCGCGCGGGACGTCGGGACGCCGGCGTACGTCTATTCAAAGGCGACGTTCCTGCATCATTACCGTCAGATCGCCGAGGCGTTCGCGGTTTTGAAGCCGACGATCTGTTATTCGATCAAGGTCTGCGGGAACATCCACATCTGCCGGTTTTTGGCCGAGGAGGGCTGCGGGTTTGACGTGACCAGCGGCGGAGAGTTGTTCCGCGCGCTCAAGGCCGGGGGCGATCCGAGGAAGATCATCTATGCCGGGGTCGGGAAAACCGACGCGGAAATCGTGGACGCCATCAACGCCGGCATCGCGGCGTTCAACCTGGAATCCGAGGCGGAGATCGAAAACATCGATCGCCTCGCCGGCTCGCTGGGCAAGACGGCGGTGGGCGCGATCCGAATTAATCCGGACGTCGATCCCAAGACCCACGCCAAGACCGCGACCGGGAAAAGGGAGACCAAGTTCGGCGTGGACATCGAACGGGCCGGGCGCGTGTTCGAGCAGTACCGGAACCTGAAGAACCTGCGCGTGGCCGGGGTGCACATTCACATTGGTTCCCCGGTGAACGAAATTCAACCGTACGTGGAGGCGGTTGGAAAAATCACGGCGTTGATCGACCAGCTCATCGAGCGCGGGCACCGGATCGAATGGTTCGACATGGGAGGCGGATTCGGGGTGAATTACGAGGGGCCCGATCAGGCGCGCCCGGTGACGGAACATGCGCGGGCGCTGATCCCGCTGCTGAAAGACAAGCCGTACCGGCTGGCGTTGGAGCCAGGCCGGTACGTGGCGGGCAACGCCGGGATTCTGCTGACGAGGGTGCTGTATCGCAAGACGGGCGGCGAGAAGAAATTCGTGATCGTGGATGCCGGGATGAACGACCTGATCCGGCCGACGCTTTACGAGGCCTACCATTTCATCTGGCCGGTGAAGCCGGATGCGGGGAACGTCCCGGCGCAGAGGAGCCGGTCGCTGGAGCCGCGGGGCGGCGAGATCGTGGACGTGGTCGGCCCGATCTGCGAAAGCGGGGATTATCTGGCGAGGAATCGTCCGCTGCCGCAGACGCGGCGCGGGGATTTGCTGGCGGTCTTCACGGCCGGGGCATACTCGTTCGCCATGAGCAGCAACTACAACAATCGCCCGCGCGCTCCGGAGGTTCTCGTTGACGGCGATCAATTCCGGATGATTCGCCGGCGGGAGACGCTGGACGATCTGATCGCCGCCGAGATGGTCTAACGGCGCCAATGCCAAAGAGGCTGAAGAGATGACGCAAGCCGAGATTGAGAAGGCGATGCGCCGGGCGCTGGAGCACCATCAGGCGGGCCGGCTGGCGGAGGCCGGGGAGATTTACGGGCGGGTGGTGGCGGCGCAGCCGCGGCATGCGAACGCGCTGCGATTGCTGGGCGTGATCGCCCGGCAGGAGGGTCGATTCGACGCGGCGCTGGAATTGATTCAGCGGGCGATCGAGATCGATCCGGACAGGGCCGAGGCGCATCACAACCTGGGCGATGCGCTGCGAAGCCGGGGCAGGCTCGATGAAGCGATTGGGGCGTACGGCAGAGCGGCCGAGCTTCGGCCAGATTGGGCGGAGGCCCACGGCGCTTTGGGCGATGCGTTGCGCGAACAGGGCAAGCTCGATCAGGCCATCGAAGAATGCAAGAAGGTCGTTCAACTCAAGCCCGCGATGGCCGCCGGATATTTGAGCCTGGGCCGAGCGTATCACAGCCAGGGAAATCGCGGGAAGGCGATGGCGGCGTATGCGACGGCGATCCAGCTCCGGCCCGATTGGCCAGACGCGCACGACAGCCTGGGAAATGCGCTGTGGGATGAAGAGCGGATCGACGAGGCGATCGCGGCCTATTCCAAGGCCGTGGAACTCAATCCGGCGCATCTCAGGGCCAATTGGAGCCTGGGCAAGATTCTCGCCCGGCA
>JBEKKC010000069.1:0-41472 GCA_050010915.1 Tepidisphaeraceae bacterium
CTCGGCAGCCAGCAAATCCCCAAGCGGATCAAGGCGATGATGGCCTGCGTGCTGGCGGCGTCGATTGCCCCGACGCTTGTCCTCCGCGTCGCCATCCCCCAATCCGCATGGGAACTGGCCCTGGCCATCGCGGGCGAAATCATTTTCGGCGCCGCCATTGGACTCATCCTCAGCCTCATCTTCGTTGCCGGACAATGGGCCGGTGAAATGATCGGAACGCAGATGGGCCTCAACCTCGGCCAGACGCTCAACCCCCAGTACGGCGGCGGGGGAACGGTCGTCGGCGATCTCTACTTCTTCCTCACCCTGCTCATCTTCCTATCCATCGGCGGGCACATGGCCCTGGTCAAGGGCGTCTTCGACAGCTTCACCGCCTTGCCGCTGCTCACCGTCTCCATCAATCAGCCGCTTCTGGACACCATCATCGCCGTATTTCAGGGAGCAACGGTGCTGGCGATGCAACTGGCGGCCCCCATGCTGGTGACCATGCTGGTCGTCGACCTGGTGCTGGGATTCGTCGGGAAAACCGTTCCGCAATTGAACATCATGACCGCCGGCATTTCCGTGCGGGCGCTGGTTGGAATGTTGGTCCTGATCGTGGGATTGGGTCTGACCAGCTCCATTATCCGCCTCAACCTCTTGAGCGGGGTGAAACTCGCCTGGCAAGCGTATTCCGGGCGATGAGCCTCTGGTTCCACTATGGCAGAATCCGCCAGTGACAAGACCGAAGCCCCGACCCCGCGGCGGCGCACCGAAGCCCGCCAGCAGGGCAACATCGCGCGCAGCCACGACCTCACCAGCTCCATTTTGCTTCTCGGCGGCCTGCTGCTCATGAAGTGGTTCGGTACGCGCGTCATGGCCGCCCTCCGCGACCTCCTCGCCCAGATGCTTTCCCGATCCTCGCTGTCGGATTTCCGCACGCTCGGCATCGGCGAACAAATCATGCACAACCTCAACACGGTCGCCATCGCGCTGGCCCCCCTGCTCGGCGGGGCGATGTTCATCGTCATCGTCGCCAACCTCGCCCAGGTCGGACTCAATTTCAGCCCGCAACGGCTGGCGATCAATTTCGCGGCCCTCAATCCGGTGCGCGGACTCAACAAGATTTTCGGGTTCGGACAGGGCGGGTTGCAGTTGCTGCTGAACCTGCTCAAGGTCGTCCTCGTCACATTGGTCGCCTGGTCGGCCGTCGGGGGCAGGCTCGGACAGATCGTCGCCGTCCAGCGGCTTTCGCATCTTCAGCTCTTCGCCTTCGCCGCGGACATGATCTTTTCCATCGGCATCCGCGTCGGGGCGCTGCTGCTGATCCTGTCGATCATCGACTACGTCTACCAGCGTTTCCGCGTCGAGCGGACGCTGCGCATGACCAAGTCCGAGGTGAAGGACGAAATGCGCAGCATGGAAGGCGATCCGATGATGAAGCAGCGCCGCCGCCAGATCGCCGTCCAACGCGCCATGCAACGGCTCAAGAAGGACGTTCCCAAGGCGGACGTGGTGGTCACCAATCCCACCCACTACGCCATCGCCCTGAAATACGACCAGGCGGAGATGCGCGCCCCCAAGGTCGTCGCCAAGGGCGTCGATTTCATGGCCCAGCGCATCCGCCTGCTGGCGGCCGAGGCCGGCGTCCCCATCATCGAACGCCCGCCGCTGGCACGGGCCATCTATCGCATGGTCGACGTCGGCCAGGAAATCCCCGAGGAATTCTACGCCGCCGTCGCCGAAATCCTCGCCTACGTCTACGAACTGACCGGAAAACATTTAGCGGCGGTGCGCAACCCCGCCCCGGCGCCAAGCTCCGCCGCGGCGCCGAGCGCCGCGAATTAACCAGATGGCAGCGATCCCCGCTCATCCTCTGCTCGTCAAGCTCCGCGATAACCGCGGGATGCTCTTCCCCATCGCGTTCATCAGCCTGGTGCTGGTCATTCTCATCCCGCTGCCGCCCCACGTCCTGGATATTCTCCTCTGCTTCAACATCACCCTGTCGATCATCGTGCTTGTCACCACGATCTACGTCTCCAGCGCCTTGGAATTGTCGGTCTTTCCATCGCTGCTCCTGGCGCTGACGCTCTTCCGCCTCGTCCTCAACGTCGCCACCGTGCGCCTTATTCTCACCGCCGGCGACCGCGCGGCAGATACCACCACCGCCCTCACCAGCGCCGGCCAGGTCATCTATACCTTCGCCGATTTCGTCACCAAGGGCTCGCTGGCCGTCGGCGTCATTATCTTCATCATCATCGGCGTGATTCAGTTCGCGGTGATCACCAAGGGCGCCACCCGCATCTCCGAAGTCGCCGCTCGATTCACCTTGGATGCCATGCCCGGCAAACAGATGGCGATCGACGCCGACCTCAACGCCGGCATCATCAACGAGGCCGAGGCCCGAAAACGCCGCAGCGACATCTCCCAGGAGGCGGACTTCTACGGCGCCATGGATGGCGCCAGCAAATTCGTCCGCGGCGACGCCATCGCCGGCATCATCATCACCTTCGTCAACGTGCTCGGCGGACTCTACGTCGGAATGTTCGAGCACGGCTGGAACGTGCTGGATTGCCTCTCCCTTTACACGAAGCTGAGCATCGGCGACGGCCTGGCCAGCCAGGTCCCCGCGTTCATCGTTTCGCTCGCCGCCGGTTTGATCGTCACCCGCACCAGCAGCAAGACCAATCTGGGCGACGAGGTCCTCAACCAGGTTTTCGCCAAGCCCAAGGCCCTGATGGTTGCCTGCGTGTTCATCGTGTTGATGATGTTCACTGGGTTGCCGAAGTTTCCGCTGATGATTTTGGGATGCTGCTGCGGCGGGCTGGCGGCGACGATCTCGCGTGGCCGGAGCAAGGCCGCCCGCGTCGTTGCCGCCGGTGAAAGGGAAAAAGCCTCCAAAAAAGAGCCGGAAAAAGTCGAAAAATTCCTCGATCTCGACACGATGGAGTTGGAAGTCGGATACGGGCTGGTGAAGCTGGTGGATGCCTCCAAGGGCGGAGATCTGCTGGACCGCGTGAGCATGATCCGCCGCCAGGTCGCACTCGACCTGGGCATCATCGTGCCCCCCGTTCGCATCCGCGACAACATTCAACTCTCCGCCAACGATTACGTCGTCCGCATCAAGGGTCAGATCGTCGGCAAAGGCGTGGCGTATCCGGAACAGTTCCTGGCGATGGACAACGGCGCGACCACGGGGCCGCTCATCGGCGCCACGCAGACCATCGAGCCGGCGTTCGGGCTGCCGGCGTACTGGATCACCGATTCACAGCGCCAACAGGCGGAGTTGCACAACTACACCGTCGTCGAGGCCACCGCCGTCATCGCCACGCATCTCACCGAGACCATCAAGGCCCACGCCCACGAACTGCTGTCGCGCCAGGCGGTCAAGAACCTGCTGGACAATCTCAAGAACCGCGTCCCCGCCCTGATCGAGGAGGTTATCCCCACGCTGGTCAAGCCGGGCGAATTGCAGAAGGTGATGCAGAACCTGCTCCGCGAGCGCGTCCCCGTGCGCGATCTGGAGACCATCCTCGAGACGCTCAGCGATTACATCACCCGCACCAAGGACGTGGAAGTTCTCAGCGAATACGTGCGCCATTCGCTGGCCCGGACCATCTGCAAGCAATACGTCGACGAGCGCGACAAGTTGTGGTGCCTCACCCTCGACCCCGCCCTCGAGGAGCTGATCAACAGCCACCTTGAGCGCAATGAACGCGGCACCAACAACACGCTCGCCCCCCAGACCGCCCAGCAGATCGTGCAACATATCGTCGCCAAGACCGCGGAACTCACGCAGGCCGGCCGCTCCGCCGTCCTGTTGTGCGGGCCGCAGATTCGCGGCGCCCTGCGGCGGATGATCGAAAACAGCGCGCCCCAATTGGCCGTGTTGGGTTACAACGAGATCGTGCCCGAAGCGACGGTCGAAGCCGTCGCAATGGTGGGCGCCAATGGCTGACGCTTTACAAACATCGCATGGAGCACCGCATGGACGTGCGGCGCTCCGATTCTCGGATCGTGGAAGGTGCAACGTCATGGATTACAGGACATTTCAAGCCAACACCATGAGCGCGGCGTTGGCCGAGGTGAAACATGAACTCGGCCCGCAGGCGGTCATCCTGCACACGCGGAGCTTCGTGAAGAACCGATGGCTGGGTCTGCGCCGCAAGGAAGTCTTCGAGATCACTGCCGGGCGGGGCGCGCGGCCGATTCCGACGCTGCGCCCGCCGACAGCGCCGAGCAAACCCCAGCCCGAAGCGCGCCGTCAACTTCTGGAAAGCCCCGCCGGGCAGCACATCGCCATGGTCGGGCTTTTCCAGGAAGTGACCGGCCTGAAGACGATGGTCCAGGAACTGGTCGTTCATGCCAACCGCGCCAAGTGCCCGCAAATCCCCGAGGAGCTTTTTGAATATTATTCGCAACTCATCCAGAACCAGGTGGCCGAGGAACTGGCCGCCGAGATGATCAAGACCATCCAGCGTCAAATCCGCCCGGAGCACGCCAGGCAGGCGGAATTCGTCAGGCAGAAAATCGCCGAGCAAATCGAGCGGCATCTTCCTTCGTCCGGGCCGATCGTCCGCACCAAGGCCTTCGGACCGCACGTCGTGGCGCTGATCGGGCCCACCGGCGTGGGAAAAACCACCACCATCGCCAAGCTCGCCGCCAACCTCAAGCTCCGCGAGAAGCGCCGCGTCGGCCTGGTGACCCTCGACACCTATCGCATCGCCGCCATCGACCAACTGAAAAAATACGCCGACATCATCGGCTCGCCGCTGAGCGTGGTCGGCACCGCCGAGGATTTGTCCGCCGCGCTGCGTTCCATGGAGGACTGCGAATTCATCCTTATCGACACCGCCGGTCGAAGCCCCAACGACGCCCTGAAGCTCAGCGAACTCAAAAACCTTCTCGCCGCCGCCAAGCCCGACGAGGTCCATCTGGTCCTTTCCACCACCGCCAGCCAGCAGTGCGTCGAGTTGGCGATCGCCCGGTTCGGCGAGGTGCGCGTGGACAAGATTATCTTCACCAAGCTCGACGAGGCCGCTCACATCGGCGTGGTTTTGAACGTCGTCCACAAGGTCAACAAGGGACTGTCCTACGTCACCACCGGCCAGGACGTGCCCGACGACATCGAAGTCGGCCAGCCCAGACGCCTGGCCCAACTCATTCTGGATGGAGCGCGCCAGCAGGGCATGCACCAAAACAGGCAATGAAAAGAAGGAAATTCCCATGTCCGTTCTGATCGACCAGGCAACGCAACTGCGGCGAATCGCCCGACAAACCGGCGAGGGCCTTGCCCTCGCCGGCGAAGGGCGCGCCGGTGCCGGCGACGGGATTGCCCTCGCCACGGTTATCGCCGTCACCAGCGGCAAGGGTGGCGTCGGCAAGAGCAACATCGCCGTCAATCTGGCAATCAAGCTGGCCTCGGCCGGCAAACGCGTCGTGCTCATGGATGCCGATCTCGGCCTGGCCAACGCCGACGTGCTGTGCAACATCGATCTGCCGTCCAATCTCTCCCACGTCATCGCGCGCAAGCGCGAACTGGCGGATGTCATGGTGGACGGACCCGGCGGATTCCGGCTCATCGGAGGCGCATCCGGCCTGGCCCGAATGGCCGATCTGAGCGATTACGACCGCCAGAGCCTCGTCTCCGCCCTGGCCGAACTGGAGGCCCGGACCGATGTCATCCTGATCGACACCGGCGCGGGAATCAGCCCGAACGTCTTGAGCTTCACTCGCAGCGCCGATCAGGTGCTGGTCGTCACCACGCCCGAGCCGACGGCCATCACAGATGCCTATGCGGTCATCAAGGTCATCAGCCGCGATACCAGCGACGCGAAGGGCTTGCCTTCGCTGGCGAACGGCTTGCCCTCGCCCCGGCCGCTCAGCCTGCTCGTGAATCAGATTCGCCATCGCGACGAGGGGCAACTGGTCTACGAACGCATCGCCAAGGTGGCGAGGCAATTCCTTGGCGTGCACGTTCTGGATGCGGGGTCCATCCCGTCCGACCCGGAAGTTCCCAACGCCGTGCGCCGCCGCACGCCGTTCGTTCTGGCCAACCCCCGCTGCCCCGCCAGCCTGGGCATCAGCCAACTGGCGATGCGCCTTCAGCGCGGTGTGACGCCCAGCGCGGACCTTAACGGCGGCGGATTCTTCAACCGGATGAGCCGATGGTTCAGGAGATAGGAGATCCTCGTGGTTAATCGAATGGCGGGCGCCATGGCGCTGCTTGCGTTCGTGGTTTGTCTGGTGGTCGGCGGCATCCAGGCCGACAACTCCTTCGCCACCACGGTGGAGCGGGCTTTGACGGCCATGGCGGTTACCCTGGTTATCGGACTGGTCCTGGGCGCCATGGCCCGCAAAATGCTCGATGAAAATCTAAAGTCCCAGGAAGAAAAATTAAAAAAAGGTTACAGCAAACCAGTCCGGGATGACCGATAAACGAAAGTGGTTGTGCCGGCTCCAACCGCCGCCAGACCACTTCTGTTTTACTTTTTTGGCGAAGGGCTTGCCCTCGCCGCTGAGGCCGAAAATGCGAACCGCGTTCAAGACCCACGGACCGGGAGGTTTCATGGCCAAGCCGATCAAGGACGTCAAGCAAGTCTGGCTCGAATTCAAGAAATCCAAATCGGAAAAACTCCGGAATGCCCTGATGGAGAATTATCTCCATCTCGTCCGCTACAACGCCGAGCGCATTCACGTCAAGCTTCCCGACGAGGTGGAGCTGGACGACCTGATGTCGGCCGGAATCTTCGGCCTCATGGACGCGATCAATGCCTTCGACCTGGAGCGGGGCGTCAAATTCGAAACCTATTGCGCTCCGCGGATTCGCGGGGCCATCCTGGACGAGCTTCGCTCGATGGACTGGGTCCCGCGCCTGGTCCGCTCCCGCGCCCACAAGCTCGACACCGCCGCCAAGAGCCTGGAAGCCGAACTCGGCCGCTGCCCCACCAACAACGAAATCGCCCATCGCCTCAAGGTCTCCATCCCCGAATTCGAGAAAATGGCCAAGGACGCCAGCGCCGTCGGCGTCGTGTCGCTTTCGCGCAAGTGGTTCGAGACTGACAGCAACAAGGACGTCCGCGAGATCGACGTCTTGGAAGACAAGCGCGGCGCCGATCCCGTGCGCGAAGTTCAACGCAAGGACCTCAAGGAATTGATGACCAAGGGCCTTTCCCGTGCCGAACGACTCATCATCATCCTCTATTATTTCGAGGAGATGACCATGAAGGAGATCGGCCTGACCCTGGACCTGAGCGAAAGCCGCGTCAGCCAGATGCACAGTTCTATCCTGGCCCGCCTCAAAGCCCAGATGGCCGATCGCCGCAAGGAATTCCAGCAGGCGACGGCGGTGTAGGATTTTCCGGTAAACCAATTCACCCCCAGCATTCATCCCCTCACCCTATCCCTCTCCGGAGTACCGGGGCGAGGGGAAACAGCTTCTAAACCTTGACGCTCTTTTCCGTCCGCGCCGATTCGTAAATCGCTTCCATGATCCGCAAATCCTGCAAGCCCTCCTCGCCCGTGGCCTTGAACGGCGCGTTGCCGGATAGCGCCTGGGCGAAGCCGTCCATTTCGCCGACGAACTGATCCGCCTCGGCCACGGCAACCGGCTCCAGACCGCGGCCGCGGCTGATCTGAAACTTCACGCCCCGGTACGACTGCCCGGGTTCCAGCACGCAATAGCCCCTTCTCCCATGCACGACGTATCGGTTCATGTTCGCGTTGTAGCTCGACAGGCAACTCGCCAGGACTCCGCTGGGGAACTTCAATTGAAAATCGCAGTGCTGCTCGACTTCCTTGAATCGCGGATCGGCCGTGTCCTGATAGGTATGGGCGAAAACTTCGGTCGGCTCTTCCCCGCTGAGATATCGCGCGGCGCTGAGGGAATAGATGCCGATGTCCATCAGGCAACCGCCGCCGGCCAGTTTGCGGTTCAGCCGCCATTGCGTGGGGTCGCCGATCGTGAATCCCGTTTCCGTCTCGATGATCTGGACCCGACCGATCTCGTTGTTGCGCAACGCGTCGATGCACGCCAGCGTTGGCGCATCCCAGTGCATTCGATACCCGATCTGCAATTTCTTTCCCGCGGCCTTGGCGGCGGCGATCATTTGCCGGCATTCCTCGGCGGTATTCGCCATCGGCTTCTCGCACATCACGTGTTTCCCCGCCCCAAACGCCCGCACCGTATATTCCGCGTGCATGCCGTTCGGCAACACGATGTAAACCACGTCGATCCGCGGGTTATTTTTGATCGAATCGAAATTTTCGTAGTTGTAGATGTTGGCCGACTCGATGCCGTATCGTCGGGCCACTGCCGCGGCCTTATCGGGATGACCGCTGACCAGCGCCACGGGTTTGCAAAATTTGCAGCGCGAGATTCCCGGCAGAAGCTGGTTCATGGCGAACCCGCCAAGTCCGACGAACGCGAATCCCAGCGGCGTGGTCGGCTCGGCCGCCCGGTCGTCGGCCGCCAGCAACGTTCTGGCCCCGAATTTTGCCAATGATGCCGCCGCCAACGCGGCACCCGATGTCTCCAAAAACCGCCGGCGAGAAAAAGACGACTGGGCCATACCGTCTCCGGAATTGTCACTGGTCACTTGTCATTAGTCACTTGTCATTGGTATCGCCGATTCGCAATCGTCTTGCAAATGACAAATGACCAATGACCAATGACAAATGACAAATGACCGTTTTCCAAGCCATCCCCATTGACCCCATCGCCCGATTCCTTACTATTCCTATGGCTTTAGTGCGGAGACGGTTTGCGACTTTCCAAGCGAACGGAATACGGATTACGCGCGGTGGTCCAGTTGGCCAGGCTCTGGCACACCGGCTTCATCCAATCCCGCGACCTCGCCCAGCAGGAGGATTTGCCCAACAAATTTCTCGAAGCGATCTTGCTGGCGCTGCGGCGCGGCGGATTTCTCGAGAGCAAAGTCGGAAGCGGCGGGGGGTATCGCCTTTCGCGCTCGCCCCGTGAAATCAACGTCGGCGATCTCATCCGCAGGCTCGAAGGACGCCTCACCGTCAAGGAGCGGGAAACCGTTGCCACCGCCGATCTCTCGCCCGGCAAGGCCGCCGTGCGACTGGTCAACGAACGCCTCACCCACGCCACCGACGACGTCCTGGATAAAATGAACCTCGAACAACTCATGGAGCAGGTCAGCAAGTTCGCCAATCTCCAACAGGCCATGTATTACATCTAATGCTCGCCTTGGCAGCCTATTTCGAGGTCAACACGGTCAAGGGTTGGCTTCTCAGGGGAAGCTACGGCGCCCTGTTCGGTCTGCTGTTTTCCTGCGGCCTGGGATTTCCCCTGCCCGAAGACGTCCCGCTGATCGCCGCGGGAATTTTGATCTACCACCATCACATGCACCTCGCCCTCGCCGCCCCCCTGGCCTGGCTGGGCATCATCGGCGGCGATTGCGTCCTCTACACCCTCGGCTATCGCTACGGCGAACAGATTTCCAAAGTTCCCATCATCGGAAAACACGTCACGCCCTCGCGCATCCGGCGAGCCGAATCGCTCTTCCAGAAATACGGCGTCTGGATGGTCGCGCTGGGCCGCCTGTTCATGGGCATCCGCGGCGCCATGGTCATCGCCGCCGGCACCAGCCGGCTTAAATTCCTCAAATTCATCGTCGCCGACGGACTGGCCGCCATCGCCAGCGGCGGAATGTTCATGTCTGTGGGGTACTGGGGCGGCGAATATGGCCCGGCGATGGTCCACCGCGTCCGCGAATTCAAATACTCCATGTGGATCGGCGCCGCCATCCTGGCGCTCGTGCTGATTTCCCTCTTCTTCTGGCGCGACCGCGGCCAGTCCCACGATTCGATCTCCCCCAAATGAGCGTACAGTGAAATGAGCATGCGCGCCTTGGCCATCGAAACCTCCTCGCGCCTCGGCTCGGTTGCGCTGGCCGAGGATGGCCACACGCTTCTCCAAGACTCTTTCCCCCACGGCCTACAACACGCCGCCAGAATCATCCCCGCCATTGACGCTCTTTGCCGGCAACTTCATTGGACCCCTCGTGACGTCCGCGAGATTTACGTCTCGGCCGGACCCGGCTCGTTCACCGGCTTACGCATCGGCATCACCCTGGCAAAGACCCTCGCCTGGGCAACCGGAGCGGCCCTGGTCGCCGTGCCTTCGGTGCGCGTCCTTGCCGAGAATGCCCCGGCCGATGCCAAAAACCTCGTCATCGTCCTCGACGCCAAACGCGACCAGATTTTCTCAGCATCCTTCGCTCGCCTCGGCGACGATTGGACCCAGCTTCAGCCGGCCCAGCTTACTTCCTTGAGTGAAATCCTCGCCAAATCTCCGCGGCCCGTGCATTTGATCGGCGAGGGAATTCCCTATCACCGCAAATCCATCCCCGCTTCCGATCCCGAGATTCACGTCGCGGAAGAGTCCCTTTGGCGGCCGCAGGTTTCCACCGTCGCCCGTCTCGGCTGGCGCATGGCTCGCAACGGTGAATTCACCGATGCGATGAACCTCGCCCCCATTTACATTCGCCGGCCCGAGGCCGAGGAAAAGCTGGATGGACCGTCACGCTGATCTCCAAGATCACGCCGCTTCGTCGCTCCATGGCCCATCTTCAAATGCGCTACCGCGAAGGCGCGAAGGACGCGAAGTTGCGCGAAGAAAAAAGCAAGATTTGATTTGACCTTCGCGCAACTTCGCGTCCTTCGGGGCAGAGCTCGCGCTGGGCGAAACTTCCCTGCTTCGCTTCTTCGCGGTAAAAGTTTTCGGTTGCGGCCATGTCGCGCTGCGCGTCCTTCGCGGTGAATAACCCGCGCGAAAGAGCGACTCACCCCAACTTCTGAAACAGATAATTCGGATTCTTCACCACGAGCCGGTAATTCGCCAGTCGTTTGACTTCCTCAACGACCCGGCAGACTTCCCATTGCGATCCATCGGCGGAGTCGTCGAACAGGACAAATCCGCCCGGCTCGAGGAATCGATCGGTGTTGCGAAAATCCCGCCGCGCAAAATCGTAGCCGTGGTTGCCGTCGATGTAACAGAAACTGATCGGGCCGCCGAGCTTGGCCGGCTTGCCCAACACGTCCGTCACCGTTTGCCGGCGTCCCCAGGCGTCAAAAAAATCGTCCGACAACATTTCGATCGTCCGCGGCAGGGTGGATCGGCTGAACATCTTCACGTTGCGGACGTAGCTTTCCTTCACAAATTCCCGGTATTCCGTGTGGGAGATATCCGAATCGCCGACGTTGCCGGCCGCGCCCTCGAATTCCCATTTGTCGCAGGTGAACAGCTCGTTTTGGGCCCCGTGTTTCCGCTTGAAATAGGTCATTATGTTGGTTGACAGGCCCGAGAACGAGCCGATCTCCACCATCGGATTCCTCGACGGCAAATTCCGGATCGCGTAATCGAAGCAGAGCAGATTCCCCTTGTTCAGCATCCCGGCGTTGGCGAAGGAGAGAAACGCCAGATAGCCGTCCATCAGGTTGATGAACTCCAGCCCGCTGCCCGTGCGGCCGATCGGATAATCCTTGTAAAGCTCCTTGATGGGCGATTCGATTTCGAGCACTGGCATGTCAGACCTCCAAAGCCGAGGGATGGCCATCCCTCGGTCCTCGATTCACGCCGTGGTGAATTTCCGCCACGTCGCGTCGTTGACGATGTGAACGCCGCGTTGTGCGGCGCGCGGCGGGGGAATGGCCAGGGGATCGGCCAGGTCGTCGGCGGGGTTCTTGAATCGCGCCGCGCTCCGCAGCAATCCCAGCGCGGCGCAGGTGATGATCAATCCGCTTCCCCCCGCGCTCACTAGCGGCAAAGACAAACCCTTCGTCGGCACGCTCACCGTCGCCACCGCGATGTTAATTGACGCCTGCAACGTCACCATCACCCCCACCCCGAACGCCAGCATTTTGCCGAAATTATCCACCTTCATTTTCACCGTCTGCCACGCGCAATACAGAATCCCCAGATACAGCGCGATGGTCAGCATCGCCCCAAAAAGCCCAAGCTCCTCGCAGATCACGGAGAATATGAAATCGCTGGTGTCTTCCGGAAGATATCCCAGCTTTTGAATTCCGTTGCCCAAACCTCGCCCGGTCCATCCGCCGGTCGCGAAGCTCAGCAAGCTCTGGATCATGTGATACCCCTCGCGCTGCGGGGCGGCGTAGGGATTGGCGAAGGCGGCAATCCGCCTCCAGCGATATTCCTTGTGCATGACGAACCACAACCCCGCCGCCACGATTGGCGGAATCACGATCGCCAGATGCCACCACTTCACTCTCCCCACCAAGAGCAGGATCAGCGCCGCCAGCGCGATCAGCATCGCCGTTCCGAAATCCTCGATGACGACGAGCAAACAAATCGCCGCGACAGGGATCAACGTCGGCAGAAATCCCCGAAAAAACCGATCCAAATTCACCGGCCGCCGCGCCAGCCAATACGCCAGGTAAATCACCACCGCCCACTTGGCCAACTCCGAAGGCTGAATCTGCATCGGCCCAATCCTCAGCCATCGCCGCGCCCCGTTGACCGCCATTCCCACATGCGGAACCAGCACAAGCACGTTCGCCAAAAGGGTGATGGCCAGCAGCCAAAAAATTGGGCTACGCCATCGGCTGCTTACCACCCTTCCAATCCATGCATAATTGAACGCCCCAACGATAAGAAACGTCGCCAAACCCACCCCGGCGAAGATGGCATCCCTGATCCCATTGGCCGACCATTGCCAGTCCGTGCGCATCGCCACCCCCGCCGACGCCGACTGCACCATCACCACCCCGAGCAGCAGCAGGGCCAGCACGCACAACGTCAGCACGTCCCGCGTGCGCAGGCGATAGATGGAGACCTCCATATTGCCCGATTATCGGACCAAACCCGCCGAAAACTTGAGGCGTGGGGGCGTTGGGAATACCCGACTCGGGGCTCAAAAAATGTCACACTCGGCCTCAGAATATCCCGACCACCCTCCGGGGAATGGGTCATCTTCCCGTGTAGCCGGCGGGCTTGCCCGCCGTACTGTCTGCAAATGCGGAAACCGACCCATTACGCAGCACGGATAACGGTATGCTTTGAAGCGTTCGGAAAATCTCGCCGCCAGCCGCCTCGGAGTGGCCCAAACCACCAAATCAAGCAATCGCCTCCCCGAAATTGTGTTATCCTTTACCCCCGGCCGGGTGTTCATAGGGGAATGAAAGGCCCGTCATGAACAATGCATTGAGGGAATACGTCCAAACCGGCTCGGCTGATGCGTTCCGCCAAATCGTGGAGACGCAAATCGACTCCGTCTACTCGCAATGCCTACGCAAACTGCACAACGTCGCCCAGGCGGAGGATGTAGCGCAAGTCGTGTTTGCCACGCTGGCGCAAAAGGCGGGGAGGTTGCCGGCCGGGGTCCTGCTTGAGGGATGGCTCTTCACGACAACCCGATTTTGCTGTGCCAACGCGCAGCGCGCGGCGGCCCGGCGGTCAGCCGCGGAACAAAGGGCGGCAACCATGCGAAACGAAGCGGCGGCAACGGCGGCATCCGACAAAGCCGCCTCATTGGAAACGGAAGAACTGCTCGACGACGCGATCGCCCATTTGGGCGAGCGGGACCGCAGCGCCGTGTTGCTGCGATTCTTCGGCGGGCGCAGCCTGCGCGAGGTCGGCCACGTGATGGGCGTTTCCGAAGACGCCGCCCGGCAACGCGTCTTCCGCGCCATCGAGAGGCTGCGCGATTATTTCCGATCCAAGGGGATCACGGCGGATTCGGCGACGATCACCGCATCGCTCGGCATGGCCGTGAAGCCTGCCGGAGCCGGGCTGGCGCACGCGGCGATTCGGCTCGCCGCCGCCAAGGCCGCCGCCGCATCTACGTTCTCCAAAGCGGGCCTTCTCTCCCGCCTGACCTGGGCTTGGCCCAAGCTCAGCGCGGGGATCGCCGCCGCGATCGCCGTCACCGGGGCAGCGGTTGTGGTAAGCATCGGCGGCACGTCGTCTCAAGCGCCCATACCGCCTGCACCGGCGCAAGTCACGGCGGCGCCCGTGCTGGCGGACGTGACGTCGCCCGATGCGACGCAGCCATCGGATCAGTCCACGCCCGTGAATGCCCTCAAAAAACTGTCCCAATCGGTTCAATCCAACGATCGCGCGGCCATCGCCGAATGTCTCTGTGACGACGGCGTTGACGCGGACGCGGCCGCCTTGGCCCGTTCGTTCTTCCTCGAACAGGCCGGCGTCTGGCGGCTCCAGAACGTCTGGAAGGACAAATTCGGCGTGGCAATCAATGCTCCGGGTTTGAATTTCGATGACTTCCCCGGCCGCGGAACGTTTGAAACGATGCTGAGCCGCATCGTGGATTTCCCCGGTTTGGAAGCGAAGATCAACGGCGACACGGCCCAGGTGCGCATTCCTTTGCCGCGCGAGGCGTTCGTCGGACCGCCTCCCAACCAGATTACCGCGCTGGGCCGTTGGTCCGGCGCGATGCTGGTCCTCAAGCAGGTGAACGGCAATTGGAAGCTCGACACGGATCGCACGTTCTACTTGATCGCCAGTATTGCCAGACAGCCTGGCAACGACCAAAGCGATCTGGCGATCGAAGCCAAAATCCTCAGTGAACTGGCCGACGGCCTGGACGCGGTCGCCACCGATATCCAGAGCGGAAAGATCACGAGCCGCCAGCGGGCGATCAGTGGCGTCGAGGCCGCCGCGAGCCGCGCATTTAGGGACGCCCACGTTGACGGCGCGGCGTGCGCGACGCTGCCGGCGGTCGGCGGATAAAATGCGGCCGCCCGGCAATTAATTCGGAATTCATGGTTCGCGCTTCGGGCCGGATCGGGTATAGTGCGGGTCTGGCCTTTCCATGAACGCACTGCTGTTATATCCGAAGTTCCCCGACACTTTCTGGAGTCTGAAGCATGCCCTGCGATTCATTCGCAAGCGGGCGGCTTCGCCGCCCTTGGGGCTTCTCACCGTGGCGGCCATGCTTCCCGACGGCTGGGACAAGCGGCTGATCGACGTGAACGTTTGCAACCTGGACGACCGCGACCTGGCGTGGGCGGACATCGTGCTGATCAGCGCAATGGCCGTGCAGCGGGAATCGGCTTGCCAGCTCATCGAGCGTTGCAAGCGGGCCGGGGTCAAGGTTGTGGCGGGCGGACCTCTGTTCACCGGCGAACCGGATGGATTTCCCCAGGTCGATCATCTCGTGCTGAACGAAGCGGAGTTGACGCTGCCGTCGTTCCTGGCGGACCTGGAGCAAGGGCGGCCCAAGCGCGTTTACAGCACCGACCAGTTCGCCGACGTGCGAAATACTCCGCCGCCGCTCTGGGGCATCGCCGACCTGCGGCGCTACGCGATGATGAGCATCCAGTTTTCGCGCGGCTGCCCGTTCGACTGCGAGTTCTGCAACGTCACCGCGCTGTTTGGCCGGAAACCGCGAACCAAATCCGCCGCGCAGATCGTCACCGAGTTAAACGACTTGTACGAACTGGGCTGGCGCGGGGCGGTCTTCTTTGTCGATGACAACCTGATCGGAAATAAGAAGGAACTGAGAACCACTCTCCTGCCCGCGCTCTTCGAGTGGCGCAAGGGACGAAGAGGATTCCCCTTCAACACGCAGGTATCCATCAACCTGGCGGATGACCAGCAACTCATGGGCATGATGGCCGAGGCGGGGTTCAATTCGGTTTTCATCGGGATCGAGACGCCCGACAACAACAGCCTGCACGAGTGCAACAAGGCGCAGAACAAAAATCGCGACCTGGTGGCCGACGTCAAGCGCATCCAGCGTGCGGGGATGCAGGTGCAGGGGGGATTCATCGTGGGCTTCGACAGCGACCGGCCGTCGATCTTCCAGCGCCAGATCGACTTCATCCAGGCGAGCGGGATCGTGACCGCGATGGTGGGGCTGCTCCAGGCGCCGCCGGGAACCCGGTTGCTCGAGCGGATGCGCCACGAAGGCCGGTTGCTCGGGGCCAGCACCGGCGACAACGTCGACGGCACGACCAACATCGCCCCGCTGATGGGCCTGAAGGCGCTTCGCGAGGGCTACGCCAAAATTTTGCGCCACATCTATTCGCCCAAAAGCTACTACGCGCGGGTCCGCACGTTTTTGCGCGAGTTCCGCACGCCCAACGTCCGGACGCCGCTGGGGCCGCAGCGGATCCTGGCCGTGGCACGGTCGGCCTTCAGGTTGGGCGTGATCGGCCGCGAGCGCATTCAATTCTGGAGCCTGATGTGGTGGACGCTGCTGCACCGTCCCCGGCTTTTCGGCCATGCCGTGACGCTGGCCATCTCCGGCTATCACTTCCGCCGCGTGTGCCAGGCACAGAAATAGCTCACGCAGAGGCACGGAAGGCTTCGCCTCCGTGGCAGCGGCGCAAAGGAATTACGAAATCAAAGGCTTTTGCTTCTCTTACTTCTCTGCGCCTTTGCGCCTCTGCGTGAGCTCTTTCTTCAATTGTTTTGAAGCTCTTAACTTTTCGCGTAAAGAAACGTCAGGAAATCGCCCACGCGCTTCTGCCACGCCGATTCGTTGTGTTCCGCTCCCTCGACGATCGCGGCGGTGAAATCGGTTCCCTTTTTCAAACCCGCCGCGTCAAACCGCTCAACCAGTTGATTCAAATCCTGAACCTCGGTGTCGCTCGGATAAAGCGCGCCGCCCTTGGTGCCCATGTCCACGTAGAATCGCGTGTCCTTCATCCACTTGTCGTCTTTCCAGTAGTCGAGCAGCGAATGTTGCGAATCGCGCAGCCAGGGATCGAGGACCGCCACGCTGCCGAACACGTCGTGATGATCGCAGGCGACGGACAGCGCGATCAGCCCGCCCATGGACGATCCGGCAATGGCCGTGTGTGCCCGGTCGGGCAGGGTGCGATAAGCGTGGTCGATCATCGGCTTCACTTCTTCGACGATAAACCGCCCGTACAGCGCCCCGCGCCCCGCATTGCCGGTGGGGGTGGTGTCGAACGGCGTAAACTCGGCCGTGCGATCGGGGGAGTTGTAAATCCCCACGATGATCACGGGCTGAATCTTCTTCGTGCCGATCAAATCCTGCGCATTCTCATCCACTTGCCATTCCACGCCGGCGAAGGCCGTCGAACTATCGAACAGGTTCTGCCCGTCCTGCATGTACAACACCGGATAACGCCGATCGGCGGCCGATTCGTAATCCGGCGGGAGATAGACAATGATCGTGCGGCTGTTGCCGAGCAGCTTGGACTCGAATTTCTTGTGTAAACGGAAATTGCCGGTGAGCGTGACCTTTCCGGGGATGGACTTGCCGCCGTCGACCCAGGTCAGCACCGTCGATTCTACGGCTTGTCCCGGTTCCGGGGTAAACGGATGATCGTCGATCTCCGAGCCATTCTGGCCGCGCTCGACCGTGCCCCAGGTCCCGCGCGTGACCTTGAATTTATGAGGAATCCCCGAGAGCAAATCGACGGTGGCATGATATCGCCCATCGTCGCCACGGTGCATCGGCACGCCCGCGGCATCCCATGTGCCCAACTCCGGCGAGTCGCCGGACAGGAAGATCGGCTGGTCCGGCGGCGTTTCGGCCGGAACCCTGACGGCAAACTCAACCGGAACGACCTTCTGGCTTTGTGCCCATTGCACGTACTGGTCCGCGGTTGCCCGGCTTTGCTGCGCGCTATTCAGCTCCCACCCTCCGATCCCCGCCAGTGCGACTCCAAGCAGCACGACAAACACCAAAAATATCTTTCTCATGATCTGTTCTCCAAGCGCTTGCCATCCGCCGGCCACTTCCCGCGGCTCCGAACCAGGCTCGCATACCAACCATTTTAACAACTTGCGGCGATTTCCACTCCTCAATCCGTATTTGCCGACCGCCGGGCATTTCCCGTCGATTTCCCAATTCCCTCCCCCAATTCACTTGCCAGACCCCCGTTTCCCGATAAGGTATCTGCGCAAAGGAGTTACGCAATCCCCAAAGAGGTTTCACGGATGAACCGGATCGCTCTCGCCGTTTTCACGTTTCTGATTGCCCTGCTTGCGGCTGTCCACCCCGCGCGGGCGGAGTTGGCAGGGGACATCGGGCAGGTTCTGGACGACAAGCTCCTGGCCCGGGCGACCGTCGGAATCGACATCGTGCGGATGGGAAAATCGGCCGACGACGTGGCGACGCTCTATCGCGCCAATCCCACCCTCCCGCTCGTCCCGGCCAGCAATTTGAAAGTCGTCACCACCTCCGCCGCCCTCGAACGCCTCGGGGCCGATTTCAAATTCCGAACCTTGCTGCTCTATCACCACGCGGTAGGCGAAGCCTCCGCCGGGGATCTCGTGCTCGTCGGCGACGGCGACCCAACATTCGGAGATGCCGAACTGCTCAAAAAAGTCGGCTGGCACGTGGACACCGTGTTCAAGACCTGGGCCGCCGGGCTGGCCAGGAAGCAATTGCCCGCCGTCCGCGATCTGCTCGTGGATGACAGCGTGTTCGACGATGAATTCCTGCATCCCAATTGGCCGGCCGATCAAACCCAGAAGCGATACGTCGCCGAGATCGCCGGCTTGAATCTCAACGCGAACTGCCTCGACGTTTACGTGCGCCCGACGGGTTTTGGAAGGCTCGTGGATTTCTCGACGGATCCAGCCACCGCCTACGTCACGATCAAGAACACCTGCGTCGGCGGCGGCGACAATTCGGTCTGGCTCTCGCGCCAGCCGGGGACCAATGATCTGGTTCTCCGCGGCGTCGCCCGCTCGGCCAACGACGTGCCGGTCTGGGTCACCGTTCACGATCCGCCCCTGTATGCCGGCGCCGTGCTGGCCGAGTCGCTCAAAGCCGCCGGCATCGCCCTCAGCGGACAGGTCAAACGCGACCGCACCATGCGCCAGGCGTATCTGAAGGCCGCCGGCGCCCACGATCCATCCTGGATTCTCCTGGCCGTTCACGAAACGCCGCTGACCAGCGTCATCGACCGCGCCAACAAGGACAGCATGAACCTCTATGCCGAATGCCTCTGCAAACGGCTAGGCTTCGCCAGAGATGGGCAGGGCACCTGGCGCGCGGGCACGGCGGCCGTGGGCGATTTCCTCAATTCACTGCAAATCCCCGCGTCGCAATATACCCTGGACGACGGCTGCGGATTGTCCAAGAACAACGCGGTCAGCGCCCATGTGATGGTCGCCGTCCTCACCCACGATTATTTCAGCGCCAATTCCGCGGCGTGGATGGCGTCGCTGGCGGTGGCCGGCGAAGACGGCACCCTCGCCGAGCGCTTTCACGGCTCCGATCTCCGCGGCCGCGTCATCGCCAAGACCGGCTTCGTCAACGGCGTGAGCTGCCTCAGCGGCTACCTCCACGCCAAGGACGACAATTGGTATTGCTTCAGCATTCTCTTCAACGGCATCCCCGAAGGCTCCAACAGCGGCGCCAAGATTTTACAGGAGCGCATCGTCCGCGCCATCGACCAGCACGCCCAGGCCCTCGCCCAGGCGCGGGCGAATTAGCACCCGCAGCCGAAGCTCCGTTCGCCCATTTAATTAGGGACTGTCCCTAATTTACGGTACTGTCCCTGGTTTACGGAGCCGCGGCCAAGGGGGTGCGTGACACATTCTGCACGCCCTGTTCTTCCCCTCCCCATGTACTCAGGGGGAGGGCTAGGGTGGGGGTTTCGTAGGCCAATCGACGTTCGACCCCCACCCCAACCCTCCCCCTGAGTACATGGGGAGTGGGGAGGGGGAAATTCTCTGCAGCAAGTGTCACGCACCCCGGCCAAGGTCGGGCGATGGGATGCGATTTGACTTGAACCGCAGTCACGGCCAAAATGACGGCTTCTGGCCTGCCCTAAAATGTACATGCGGAGATTCGTTCGATGTTTAAGCTGAAGGCGGCGGTTTCGGGATTTTTGGCGGCGTTGGTTTGCGCGGGGTTCCTGTCGCTGATTGGCTGTGGAAGCGGTGAACAACAAGCCGACCACGCGGCCAGGGACGCGATCGCCAAGGCCGACCAGGACCGGGCCGAAGCGCGGGGCCTGGACGATCTCAACAGGATTCAAACCAGCTACGACAATCTGGCCAACAATCACGATCTTTCGACGGAAATGCAGATTCTGGTTCGCGCGCGGCAATCCCAGCTTCGGCTCGAGCGAGTCATGATGATGATCGCCGAGCTGCGCTCGCAGGAGCTGCTCATCAGCCGGGACATCAACGACATCGAGTCGCTGGCGCTACAGGTTGCCGGCATGCAGGCCAGCGTGGATACGCTCAAGTCATACGATTCATCGTCGCAGGTCCAGCAGTTGCAAGCGATGCAGGACCAAATCGCCGGGTCCGTCGACCACTTGACGTGGATGATGCCCAATCCGACGGCGTCGAATCCCACTGCGAGCGTCACTTCGCCGACGCTGTTTGCCGTCAAGCATGAGATCGAGACGCTCAACGCCGAGATTCAGCAGAACCAGGCGGACACCGATGCCGCGCACAAGCTCGGCGCGGCCAAAGGCGTGGATGCGGAGACGTATTTGCGGAAGGCCGAAGGTGAATCGGGCGATCAGCAGGTGAGCGACACGGCGGCGGCGGCGAATGCGCGGCGGGATGCCGCGATCGCGGATTCCCAGGCGGCGATGCTCGCGGTCAAACTGGAGCGATTGAAGGCCGACCTCGACGGCGCCGCCGGACAGCGTACGGCGCTGGAGGCCGCCGTCAAAACGCTGGACGATCAAATCAATGCCCAGCAAACGCGCTGGCAGACGATCTCTCAGCAGATTCAGGCCCAAAAACAAGCCGAGCGCGACCTGATCGTCGCCGGCGCCGATGCCCAGAACGTGACCATCGACGCCTTGGCGCAGGACCTGGCCAAGGCGATGCTGGACGCGGCCGGGCTCCGGGACAAAATCGATACCGAGTTGAACTCGGTGATTCCGCATCTCAACAGCGTGATCGGGCAGTGCAATCAGCTTCGGGGCCAATGGACGGCCGACATCCGCGAGAAGCAGGACGATCCCGATGCGATCATCTGGCAGCAGGCCCGGGAGACGCTGCATCCAATGTATTTCAATCTGGAGATGGCGTCGGCGCTGGAAGCGCGGGCGTTGGTGGCCGCCGCCAAGACGCGGATCGATGTGGAGATCGACCGGATGTTTAACGGGTTTCCCGTTTCCCCCGCCGACGCGGCCCGATATCTCAAGAGCCTGAACATCGCGCCGACGAACAAGCCCGTTCAAGTTCCCGGCATCGCCGCACTGCTGGCCAAGGACAAGACGGGGGTGGAGATGCCCAAGTCGTTCGACGACCTGGCCAGGCCCGATCCGGACCAGCTCAAGCAATCCGAGGACGACGTCAACAAGGCCTTCGGGGAAGCGGTGGACGCGTACGGCGACCAAAGGTATGGGGCGACCGATACAGGCCCGGCGGCGGAGCAACGCCGAAACCTGGCGCTGATGGGCGCGGTCGATGCCAATCGCCAGTGGGCGCAGTTCGCAACGCTGATTGGGGACTCGTCGGGCGCACGCGACCATCAGCGCGCCGCCGACGACGCCCAGAGCCAGATCGACTCGTCAACCACGCTGGCGGCCGGCGTATTGCCCACCGGCGTGGCGCCGCGCACCCCGGCGGGCGCTCCATAGGAGTACAACCCTAAATCTTTGCGCTGATTTTTTCGTTCCATCCATTGACATCGCCGGCGATTTTTGGTTTTGTAGTTTTCGCAGGCGTCAGGGAAGGCGGTGAAAATCCGCCGCGGACGCGCCGCTGTATGTGACCACGTGCGGGCTGCCAAGCCCGACCGGCATCCAAAATCACTGGTGGTTCCCACCGGGAAGAGATGTGCCGGATGTCACGAGCCAGAAGACCTGCCTGCCATGCGGGATGCGCCGATGCTCGTCCCGAAGTCATGTCCGATTGAGCTGCGCGAATCAGCTTTCGGAAACGCACATTTATTTATTGGCTTGTGATGACCGATTAGCCGGCCGATTGGCCGTTGCTCTTTCAAACCGCGTTTTCACCATGCAGGAGGTTCATCATGCATCGCGGCACCCGCGTTTTTTTTGCGGCAGTGGCCGGCGGCATCGCGTCCGCCGCCCATGCCTATCCGGTTCCCAGCATCGCTTTATCCGACGGCAACGTTCTGGACGTGGAAGGAGTGGTCGGATCGGGTCAGTACACCTCGTACGAAGTGATTGATTTCCAGGACACCGGCGGCGGATCGTTCGCGTGGGAATACAAATACAACACGCCCGTCAGCGGATTTCAGATGCTTCAAGACATCGCCGCGGCCGATCCGCGGCTGACGGTCCAGGCCACCTACTACCCGGAATTCGACGAATACTTCGTGGACAATTTCAGTTTTGAATCCGAAAGCGGCAATCCGAACGATTATTGGCGCTACTTGAACGGCGTCTACGACGGCGGCAAGGGAACGGTCCAGTGGACGGACGCCGGTTCCGGCCCGGGGGACGTGATGATTTCCGATGGATCGTTCGACGGATGGTACAACAGCTTCGCCAATGACAATCCGCCGCGCCTGCCGGAGACGGGCATCGCGGGGGCCACCTTGGCCTGGAACAACGCCGGCGCCGCTTCGCCGACCGACGGCCAGACCTGGGATGCCACCCACATCAACTGGAACAACGGCGCCGGCGCATCGGTTTTCACCGATGGCGATTGGGTCACCTTCAGCGACTCCAACAACGGCCATTACGCGGTGACGTTGAACAGCACCGTCAGCCCGGCCTCGGTGACGGTCGAGAACAGTGCCGGCAACTACTCCATCGCCGGCACCGGCAAAATCGCCGATGCCGGCGCGTTCGTAAAAACCGGCGGCGGCACACTGACCGTCGGCGCCGCGCTAAGCGTCGGCAGCATCAGCATTGCCGGTGGGACCCTGAAGCTGGCCGCCAATACGACCCTCGGCAGCGGCACGGTGACCAGCAACGTCAACCTCACGTCGCTGTCGATCACCGGCGGTGGCGTGCTGGACGTGAACAACAATCACATCATCATCACCTACGGCGCCAGCGATCCGATCACGACAATCGCCGGGTACATCAAGTCCGGCTTCAACGGCGGCGGATGGAACGGTCCGGGCATCATTTCCTCGGCGGCACAGACGACCACCAACGGCCTGTCCTATGGGCTGGGCTATGCGGACGGCGCTGACGGCGTCGTCGCCGGCCTGTCGTCGGGCCAGATCGAGGTGATGTACACGCTGCTGGGAGACGCCAATCTGGACGGCTTGGTGAACGGCTCTGACTTCAACATTCTGGCGGCGAACTTCAACCAGAGCATTACCGGCTGGGACCAGGGCGATTTCAACTACGACGGCGCCGTCAACGCGGCCGATTTCAACGAACTGGCGGCGAACTTCAACCAGGGCGTCAGCGGCACGGCATCGGCCGGCGACGTTGCGGCCTTGGACGCCTTCGCCGCGGCCAACGGATTGTCTTTACCGATGTCGAGTGTGCCGGAGCCGGGCATCGTGGGAACGGGCTTGGGGTTGGCGTGCCTGCTGCTTGGCAGAAAGCGCCGCGAGGCTTAAATGATTTGGCTTGCTCTGGAACGACGGCGGCGCCGAAGCCCCGCATGGAAATGCGGGGCCCTGCGGCAGGCCTTCACCCTGATCGAACTGCTGGTCGTCATCGGCCTGCTGGGACTATTGATGGGATTGTTGCTGCCGGCATTGGCCAAGGCCCGCGCTTCGGCCAACGTGACGCTGTGCAAATCGAATCTGCGGCAGATGGTGCTGGCATTCAACGCCTACGCGACGGAGCAGCATGGCATCATGACGCCCAACTCCGTGCCGCTGCCCAACGGACAGACCGACTGGTGGTTTGGCTGGACGGACAATGCCTTTCCGCTGCTCAATCGCGCTCTGGATCCGAGCCGCGGATTGTTGACGGCTTATTTTGGAGCCGGGATGGCCAGTGCGCTGCAATGTCCGAATTTTCCCTATGACGATCCCAATTTCGTTTCCGAATTCTCCGTCCACGCCGCCAACTACGGCCTGAACGTCTTTCTGAGTCCCTTTGCGTATCAAAACAAAGTCTTCAAGATTTCGCGCGTTCTTTATCCGGCGCAAACGGTTGTGTTCGCCGACGGAGTGCAGATGGACGGTTTTCCCGCCGCCAGCTTCCACGAACCGTTTTACCTGGGGATTGATATGGGACCCTCCGGCACGCCGGATTTAAGCCCCTACGGCGGTTTCGTTCATTGGCGGCATCGGAACACGGCCAACGTGGCGTACCTCGACGGGCACGTCGATGCAGTGAACGCAAGCGACGGGTACGTCGTGCACGCCGCCATCGGCGGATATCCGGCGGGGCACCTGACGAGCGGATACGTGGGTCCAAATTCTCCTTATGGAAGTCCCCCATGAGGGTTGATGTATTTCGAGCGGGTCTTTGTTAAAATCGGGAAGGTTCGCGTTTTAAGGAAGCTCAGTGGTCAACCCGCAGATCGACCGGCTTAGAAAGAACATCGGGACCGTTTTCCTGGGGGATGCGCGTTCGATCAACCTGATGATGACGGCGCTGTTTGCGCGCGGTCACGTCTTGATCGAGGACGTGCCCGGCGTGGGCAAGACCGTGCTGGCGCGGTCGCTGGCACGCAGCCTGGATTGCAAGTTCAGCCGGATTCAACTCACGCCGGATTTGCTGCCCAGCGACGTGCTGGGCGTTTCGGTTTTCAACAACCACACCCAGGCGTTTGAATTCAAGCCCGGCCCGATTTTCGCCAACGTCGTATTGGCCGACGAGATCAACCGGACCACACCGCGCACGCAATCGGCGCTTCTGGAGGCGATGAGCGAGGAACAGGTGAGCGTAGAGAACCAGACGCTGATCCTGAAGCGCCCGTTCATGGTCGTGGCGACGCAGAACCCGTTTGAATTTGAGGGGACGTATTACCTGCCGGAAAATCAGCTCGACCGGTTCCTGCTGCGGGTGTCGCTGGGATATCCGGGCCGCACGGCCGAGCAGCGTATCCTGACGACCCAGCCGGGGCGGGCCGCGCTGGAGCAGCTCAAGCCCGTGATGACCGCTGCCGAGGTGGTCGCCATCCAGGACATGGCCAGCCGGACGCCGATGGATTCCTCGATCGTCGATTACGTTCTGGACCTGGCGGATGCGACGCGGCATCACGAGCAGTTGCACCTGGGCGTTTCGCCGCGCGGGGCGCTGGCGTTGACGCAGGCCTGCCAGGCCGCCGCCCTGGTCGCCGGCCGGGAATACGTCATCCCAGACGACGTGAAAACGCTTTTCATTGCCTGCTGTGCCCACCGCGTGGTGAGCAAGACGTATCTTCACAATGGCGACGTGGTTGCCACCAGCCGCGTGCTTCAGTCGATTTTGGACGTGACGCCGGCCCCGCGTTAGACCTGACGGCGGTCGACTCGTCCTATCATCCTTCATGGCTACCGCGACGGACATCAGTTTGATCGAACGGTTGCGTCCTCACGGGGTTGCGATGTGGCGGCGGATCACTTCCCGCCGGCGCCGCGGGCCGGGGGGGAAGCGAGACGACAGCCCCACCACCCCCATTCGGCGCAGGCCCAACGTCGACTTTTCCCTTACCGGATTGGTTTACTGCACGATGATGCTGTTCATGGGCCTGGCGGCGATCAACAGCCAGGCGAACCTTCTCTTCGGCGTGTTTGGGCTGATGATCGGCATTTTGCTGGTCAGCGCCATGATTTGCCGGCGGGTGCTGACGCGGCTGAAGGTGCGGAGGGTGATCCCCGAATACGCGGCGGTCGGGCAGCCGGCGACGATTCAATACGGCTTTTTCAACGCCAAGCGGATTTTTCCGACCCTGTCGGTCTGCCTGGCGGAACTCGACGGCGCCGAGGCGTTCACGCAGCAGCCCCACGTTTACCTGCTGCACGTTGCCGCGGGAAAATCGGCGACGGTGCCCATCACCGTGACTCCCAAGCGCCGGGGCAGCCACACGCTGACCAGTTTTCAGATCAGCACCAGCTTTCCGTTCGGATTCGTCAAACGCGCGCTGACGGGGCGATGCGACGACGCGATCATGATCTACCCCGCCATCGGCGTGGTGAGCCCGCGGCTGCTGGCGATGTGCCAGTCCGCCGAGCGGGGCGGCGCCAACATGAAGCCTCGCCGCAACGGATCGGACGAGTTTTACGGCGTCAAGGAATTCCGCCAGGGCGACAATCCGCGCTGGATTTGTTGGAAGCGCAGCGCCCGCACCGGCGAGCTTGTCAGCCGCGAAATGGTCCAAATCTCCCCGCCCAAGCTGCTCATCCTCCTGGATTCCTTCATCGAGACCCCCACCCCGGCGGAGCACGAAACGGTGGAAAGAGCGATTGCGATGGCGGCATCGCTGGCGAGCCGGGCGATGGACTCGGGCATGGCGGTCGGTCTGTGCGCCTGGGCGGGGAAGTGGATCACCATCGCCCCCCAGCGCGGCAAGCGTCATTGCCGCGACATTCTCGCCGCCCTCAGCGGATTGCCCGTCAATCGCACGGCGCCGGTTCAGCAATTGGTCGAACACGGCCAGGGGCTCCTGGGCGAGGGCGTGACGCCGGTGCTGATCGCTTCCCGCGCCTCTCAGCCAACCCTCGCCCAGCGGGCGCGCGGCGCCATGGTCGTCGTTTCCGTGAATTCCGAGCAGGCTCGCTCGTGGTTCCAGTTCGATCCGATCGTGGATTTCTCCCGATGCATGCCGGCGGAACAAATGAAGGCGATGGTTCGTTGACCCATGTACGACCTCAACCAATTCCGGGCCGCGCTTTATTCCCTGCTCTTGCTGGGAATGTGGGGGTTTGCCCTGGCCGCCGAGTCGCCGGGACTGTGGATCATCGGCACCGGAGGCATTCTGCTGCACGTGTGGCTGGTGAAAACGGGGCGGTTCACTCCGATGCCGCGCATCCTGGCCAACCTGGTCACGCTTGCCTCGCTGGCGCTGGTGACGTTGGAAGTTCGCGCCGGCGGGGTCTCGCCGATTCTCACCGTGGGTCAGTTCATCGTGCTGCTGCACCTGGTGAAGCTTTTCGAGCTGCGCGCCAACCGCGATTACGCCCAGCTTCTGGTCCTCAGCTTGCTCCTGATGGTTGCCGCCGCCATCAGCACCGCCAGCCTGCTGTTCGGCATCATGTTCGTCGTTTACATGTTCCTTTCGCTGCATTGCTGCCTGCTGTTTCATCTGAAGATGGAGGTGGACCAGGCGCGCCACATGTATCAGCAGCCGGTGGATCACCTCAATCCGGCGCTGCTGCGCCAGGATGCGCGCGATTTGCCGCGATCCATGCGCCGGTTGACGGGGCTGATTGCCGCGGCGGGATTGGCCATGGCGGTGCTCGTGTTCCTCTTCTTCCCGCGCGGCGGACAGACGCTTTTGGGGCCGCTGCAAGCCCCGGCGTCCCAGGCGCTGTCCGGGTTCAATGACCGGGTCGGATTTCAGGACGTCGCCAAGATCACCCCCAGCGAGGACGTCGTTGCGCGGGTCGAGCTGTACTCCAAGGGTCAAAAGGTGACCCATCCCACGGAGATGCGCCTTCGGGGTTCCGTGCTGAACGTCTACAGCGGAAACGACGTCAGCCGCGGCCAATGGCAGTGGAGCCGTTCCCAGACTCCGGATCGATTTGAAAGCGTTGGAGATTTGTCGTCTTCCGACGTCATCAGGAGTCTGGACTCCCCGGCGACCGACACTTCGTGGAAGCAGGTGATCAGCCTTCAGCCGACCGGAACCAACAAGCTTTTCGCCATGGCCGGGCCGATGAACATCTCCTCCCCGCACGAAATGCAGGTTCGGTTCTCGCGGGCCGACGGGGTGCTGGAAAGCGACCAGCCGATCCTCCAGCCGATCCAGTACACGGTTACTTCTTCCGGAGAATTGCCGGCACTGATCGAGCCGGTCGAGGACAGGGGCGAGCGTTCGGTGATCGATCCGGCGGTTGCCGCCTATGTCAGACAGCCGGCCGTTTGCGGCGCCGACGCCAATGCCCAGCCCTTGGCGCAGTATCCCCTGAAGGGAAACCACGCCTTCGACCACGAGATCGCCGCCAACATCGAACGCCATCTTCGCGACAACTTCTCCTACACGCTGGATCTGACGAACCTCGGCTCGCTGGGGGATCGCGATCCGATGGCGGCGTTCCTGACGGACTTCAAGCGCGGCCACTGCGAATACTTCGCCGGGGCGATGACCCTGATGTGCCAAAGCCTCGGCATTCCCGCCCGCTACGTCGTGGGGTTCCGATGCGAGCCGGACGATTTCAATACCATGGGAGATTACTTTCTCGTCCGGCAGTCCAACGCGCACGCCTGGTGTGAAGTGTTTACCGGGCAGAAATGGGAGACCTTCGATCCCACCAGCGCGCGCGGGGACGCCGAGGGGACGGGCCATCCATACTTTGCCGGTCTGAAGAAACTCTTCGATTACCTCGAATTCAAATGGGCCACCAGCGTGGTCGCATACAACACCGGCGATCGCAGGAACCTGATCCTCGGCCTCAATAGCCAGATGTTCAGAACCGCTTCCAGCGGCAGCATGAGCCTTCGGGGTTGGATGAGCGATTTCCAGGCGGAACTCGCTTCGCCGTCGGTCCTGAAGTGCGTGATTGCCGGAATGATTTTGCTCATTGTCCTGGCGGTGGGCTGGTTTCTCGTCGAGCGATTGCGGCTTCGCCGCCGCGCCCAACGCATCGGAATCAAGTCCCTCTCCACGACCGACCAGGTCCGCCTCGTGCGGCAATTGGGTTTCTACGACGATCTGATGCGAATTCTGGCGCGGCATAAAATCCGGCGCCCGCAAAACCTCACGCCCCTCGAATTCAGCCGATCCCTCGCCTTTCTCCCCGCCGACATCTACCGCGACATTCACCGATTGACCCAGTTGTTCTATCGCATCCGTTACGGCGGCTCCACGGTCTTGTCGCCTTCCCCCAAGCATACGGCCGCCGTCGTCTATCGCATCCAAAGAATCCTCGACTCCGCCCATCACGATTTCCCATGAATGCACTGGTCCTTTCAATCGGCGATGAGCTGGTTCTCGGCCAGACGGTCGATGCGAATTCCGCGTGGCTGAGCGTCGAGCTGGCGTCGATCGGCTGGGACGTCGCGGCGCACGTCACCGTGGCCGACGATCCCAGCGCCATCGAGTCCGCCATCCTCCAAGCCGCGGCGCGATGCGACGTGCTGCTCATCACCGGCGGGCTTGGGCCCACCAAGGACGATCTCACCCGCGCGGCGCTGGCGCGGGTGCTCGCTCAGCCGCTGGAAACGAACGCCGATTGGCTGGATCGGATGGAGCAGATGTTTCGCCAACGCGGCAGGCCGATGGCCGACGCCAACCGCGCCCAGGCGTTGATCCCTCGCGGGGCGCGGATGATCCAAAACGCCGCCGGGACGGCCGCGGGCATCGACGCCGAATTCACCCCGCCCGGTTCCTCCCGGTCCTGCCGGATTTTCGCCATGCCCGGCGTGCCCCGCGAAATGCGGATCATGTTCCACCTTCACGTATTCCCGCTCCTCCCCGCGGTGAGCGGCGGAAGAGTCATTCTCACCCGAACGCTGCATACCTTCGGACTTGGCGAAAGCAACGTCGGCGAAATGCTGGGCGATCTGATGGACCGCACGCGCAACCCGTCGGTCGGCACGACCGTTTCCGGCGGCGTCGTTTCGCTCCGCATCGCCTCGCGCCACAAGACCCGCGACCAAGCCGAGGAGACATTGGCAAAAACTCTGGCCGAATGCCGCAGCGCCCTGGGCGATCTGATCTATGGCGCCGATGAACAGACGTTGCCATCGGTGATCGGCGATCTTTTGACGCAGGGTCCGATTCGCCGGGTTTGCACCGCCGAAAGCTGCACGGGCGGTTTGCTCGCCAAGATGCTGACCGACGTTCCCGGTTCCAGCCGGTATTTCCAGCGCGGCTGGATCGTCTACAGCAATGAGGCCAAGACAGAAATGTTGGACGTGGATGCCGGCTTGATCTCGCGCGACGGCGCGGTCAGCGAGAGTGTGGTCGCCGCCATGGCCGATGCGGCCCGGCGGAAAAGCGCCGCGGATTTCGGCGTGGCCATCAGCGGCATCGCCGGGCCGGACGGCGGATCCCCCTCCAAGCCGGTCGGAACCGTCTGCATTGCCCTGGCCCATCCTTCCGGCGGGACCGCCCGGACATTCAATTTCCCCGGCGATCGCGAAACCGTCCGCGACCGCTCGGCCAAGGCGGCGCTCACCATGCTTCGTTATCATCTACTTGGAAAGACGATGCCGTTCTGAAGTCCGCTCCTGCCATCGTGGCAGCCCAGATCGCCCGCAGGCTGTCTTTGGCAGGAATGCTCTGCGTTTTCCTTTATTTGCCGCTCTCCCCAAGCCGCAGCCATATCAATATAATTGCCTGTATTTTCAACAGTTAAGCTAATCTAACGAACCATTATTTCTTGCCGTCTTTTCGGCACGGCGATTGTTTAATGCTTTGCACGGGAAACCGAGGCAGCGCACATGGTACAGGCCAATGATACAAATCGGTTTACCGCTCTTCTCGCCAACGAGCGTGAGGAATGGCATCACACGGTTCGGGACCTGTTGCGGCCCCAGGGCGTGCAAACGGTCATCGCCCACAGCGGACGCGAAGCGCTGGATTTGATTGAATCCATGCCTGTTCACGTGGCCGTCTTGGATGTCCAGATGCCTCAGTTGGGCGGTTTGCAGGTCATCCGCCTCTTGCGCGAATTGCACAAGGCGACGCCGACGATCCTGCTGGCCAACCATCTGACCAATCACCTGCTCCAGGAAGCGTTGGGGATGCAGGTCTTCAGCGTCCTGAGCAAGCCCGTGGACTTCAACGTCCTGCTCGACGCCCTGGCCCGCGTGCTGCGGCGCTACCACGAGAACCGTTGGCCTGACGACCAATTGCAAATGACGAATGACAAATGACCAATGACCTTTTTTTAAGGAGTCCATCATGCCCAAGCTTCGTCCTCTCGGTGATAAAATTCTCGTCAAGCGCGTTGAGGCGGAAACGAAAACCAAGTCTGGAATCGTTCTGCCCGACACCGCCAAGGAAAAACCCAGACGCGGGAAAGTGCTGAGCGTCGGTGAAGGCAAACGCCTCGACACCGGCGAACGCGCCCCCATCGAAATCAAGAAAGGCGACGAGGTCATCTTCGCCTCCTACGCCGGAACCGAAATCAAACTCGACGGCGAGGAACTCATGATTATGTCGGTTGATGACGTTCTGGCCGTCGTCGAATAACACAACCATAGCTCGCAACTTGCACTTGCAACTTGAAACTCAAACTATTTAGGAGAACCCATGTCGGCTAAACGTATCGCATTTGATCAGGAAGCCCGCGAGGCGATCCTTCGCGGGGTTCGCAAGCTGGCCCGCGCGGTCAAGGTCACCCTCGGACCCTCGGGCAGAAACGTCGTGCTGGAGAAATCCTACGGCTCGCCCACCGTCACCAAGGACGGCGTCACCGTCGCCAAGGAAATCGAACTCGAAGATTCCTACGAAAACATGGGGGCGCAAATGGTCAAGGAAGTCGCATCCAAGACTTCCAGCGTCGCCGGCGACGGAACCACCACCGCCACCGTCTATGCCGAGGCCATCTTCGCCGAGGGGATGCGAAACGTCGCCTCCGGCGCCAATCCATCGCAAATCCAGCGCGGAATCAACCTGGCCGTCGAGGCCATCGTCGCCGAACTCGGCAAGATGTCCAAGAAAATCGAAAGCAGCAAGGAGGTCGCCCAGGTCGGTACCTCCAGCGCCAACCAGGACGAACAGATCGGCAAAATGATCGCCGAGGCCATGGACAAGGTCGGCAAGGACGGCGTCATCACCGTCGAGGAAGGCAAGGCCCTCGATACTACCGTTGAACTCGTCGAAGGCATGCAGTTCGACAAGGGATTTCTCTCGCCTCACTTCATCACCGATGCCACCACCCAGGAAGCCATCCTGGAAGATGCGTATATCCTGATTCACGAAAAGAAAATCTCCTCGGCCCGCGATATGGTCCCCGTCCTCTCCAAGGCGGCCGAGCAGGGCAAGCCCATGCTCATCATCGCCGAGGACATCGAAGGCGAAGCGCTCGCCACCCTCGTCGTCAACAAGCTCCGCGGCACCCTGAAGATCGCGGCCGTCAAGGCCCCCGGCTTCGGCGATCGCCGCAAAGCCATGCTCGAAGACATCGCCGTCGTCACCGGTGGGACCGCCATCTTCGAGGAACTCGGCATCAAGCTCGAAAACGTCGAGCTGTCCCAACTCGGCCGGGCCAAGAAAATCCGCGTCGATAAGGACAACACCACCATCATCGAAGGCGCCGGCAACGAGAAAGCCATCAAGGGCCGCATCGAAGCCCTCAAGACCGAGATTGAAAACACCACCAGCGACTACGACCGCGAAAAACTCCAGGAGCGCCTGGCGAAGCTGGCCGGCGGCGTCGCCCAGATCCACGTCGGCGCCGCCACCGAAGTGGCCATGAAGGAAAAGAAAGCCCGCGTCGAAGACGCCCTGCACGCCTGCCGGGCCGCCGTGGAAGAGGGAATTCTTCCCGGCGGCGGAATCGCCGTGATCCGCGCCGCCGCCAAGGTCCTCGACGGAATCCGCAAGAAAGCCGGCGACGACGATCAGCGCCTTGGCGTGGACATCGTTCGTCGCGCCATTGAAGCTCCGATCAAGCAAATCGCCGAAAACGCCGGCGTCGACGGCTCCGTCGTCGCCCAGAAGGTCAAGGAGAGTTCCGAGGTCAACTTCGGCTACAACGCCCTGACCCACGAATACGGCGACCTGATGAAGATGGGCGTGATCGTTCCGACGAAGGTGGAGCGGACGGCATTGCAGAACGCCGCCAGCATCGCCAGTTTGCTGCTGACGACGGACGCGATCGTCAGCGAGATCAAGGAAGACAAGCCCGAGCCCGCCGGAGCCCCGGGCGGCGGGATGGGCGGGATGTATTAAATTGCATCTTGGTTTGAGAGAGGCGATTGAAGGCCGGCGGGCATCCCCTGCCGGCCTATTTTATTGACATTCAAAGCTCCGGTCGGCCCCGCGGTGCAAGCACCGTGCGCTTTGGGATTGATTTTGGGGGCGGTGAGTGGCAGTGTTTGAGGCGTGGATCGGAGACTGGGTAATCTTCAGACGCCTTGGAATAATTGGTATCACTGCATGGGGCATACGTACGGCACCTGGTTGCCGGGAGATTCGCGAGGGTTTCGGACTCGGCATCATCGGGAACACATTGATGGGGATTACAAGTCGCCGCCGCCCAGGGGAAAGTTTGACGGGTTGCACCGATATTCCAAATCCGTAATGCGGCGGCCGCCGGTCCGGTTGGGCGCAGATCAGCGGCCGCTAGTCCTGCGGTTGCTGATGGAATCCTTTTCGCGACGCGGCGTCGCGGTCGTGACGGGTTGTGTGGATTCGGTTCACTTTCACATTCTGGCCAGATTCCCCGATCGTCGCGCGGACCATTGGGTCGGCATCGCGAAAAAGGAGGCTTCGCATTTCGCCAAGGAAGCGGGAAACTGTCCGGTGGGGGGTTTGTGGGCGGCGGGCGGGAAATGCGTGCCGATCACCGATCGCGGACACCAGTTGGCAACGGCGCGATATATTCTGGATCATCAGACGCAGGCGGCGGCCGTTTGGTTTCGGGGGAAGTTGCTGGCTGCCGCGAATTCGCCACCGACCCAGGGAGCAAGCTCCCAGGGCTTTGGATTGAAAACGTGAACCATTACCAAAAGCCTGGGAAGCTTGCTTCCCAGGGAAGTCGGTTTTTCACACGCCCTCTTTCTTCAAATACCTCCTCAGCGGCGCCCAATAGTATTTCTCCCAGCCTTCGGTGACTCCTTTGTAATCCTGTGCCGGCACGTTGACATGAACCAGATCGATCCGCCCCTGTTTGTCCTCGTCCGAAAACGTCAGGATCAGAATCGAATCCAAATCCGTAATCCTGAAGTTCTCGCTACGCCAGCGTTGCACGATCAGTTTGCCGGGCAAGGTGAAGACGGTTGAGCCGCTGAGCATGCCGTCGAAGGCCTCGAATTTGCTTCCGGGCGTGGGGCTGATCCGAACGGGTGCGCCGGTGACGCCGGCGTGGCGTTTGGGGTCGAGATAGACGTCGTATAATTGTTTGGCGGACACGGGGAACTTGGCGGTTTGCACGATGGGCTTGGTCATGGCACGATGATAGACCCACGTTCGCCGGCGGGCAATTTCGGGGCAATCATTCCTCACACGCGGCGTGATCGGAATAAACGGAATACGTTGTCCCGCGGAAAGCCGGCCGAGGTTTTCGGGTTGCATGGGAGATTTGGATTTGTCGGCGATGTATTGGATAGGTAGAGAAGCGGCAACGCCTGGGAGGAGCTGGGTGTGGAACTTCCGTTAGAAATCTACGAAGAAATCACGGGCCTCGAAGAGCTTCCGCCTCCGGTGGATGAAACCGATCACGAGCGGCGCAAGCATCGGCGGGTTCCGTTTGGCTGCCGGGTGACGATTTTCCCGGAGCGCAAGACCGGCGACAACGCGCCGAACGTGGCGATGGTGCGCGACATGTCGGTGGGGGGGCTGAGCATACTGAATCCCGAGCCGCTCAAGCCGCCGACTCCGTTTGTCATCGAATTCAGGGGTCGCCAGGATCGGCCGGTGAAGATTCGTTGCATCGCCACGCACTGTGAGCCGGGGGGATTCGGCGCAACCGAGTTTGTCGTGGGTGCGAAGTTTGACCAACTGTTGACCACGGTGCTGCCCCTGGAGGAGCTTTATAAGGAGCCTCCGCCCCCCGAGCCGTTGATTAACCTTCTGGCGGACGAGGCCGAGGCGGCCGATGGGGCACAGGCGGTCACGGAGGAGTTGATTGAAGAGGCGCTTCGAGGGCCGGCCCAGAGGGCGGCGGCGCAGCCGGTGCTTGAACTGCTGGACACGGAACCCCAGGACGAAACGTCTGCCCAACCGGAGCAGCCGGCGGCCGAGCCGGCGAAGCCTGCGGCCGAGCCGGCGAAGGCCTCCTCAGCGCTGTTCCTGCCCCATTCTGGCGGGAAAACAAAGAAGTTGTCCGAGATTCCGGACGAACAGGAACCGAATGATTTCGCGCCGGCACTGGCGCCGGCGCCGGCTCCCGCGGCGTCGCCTCCGCCGCCGGAGGAAACCACCTCCGTCTTTCGCGTCATTCCGATCCCCGAGGAGCCGGAGAAGGCGGCGGTCGTGGCGATGGAGCTTGGCCCGCAAACTCCCGACAACCTCGGGAAAAATCACGAAATCCTGGCCCGAGTCAAGGAGTTGCTGGTCCAACAGGAGCAGTCGATCGAGCGCCATCGCCAGGAATTGAAGGAGCAGCGCGAGCGATTTGAAAACGAAATCCAATCCATGCGCTCGGACCTGGAAGATACCAAGAAGAAGCTGGCGGAACTTCGCGCCAAGTCCGATTCCGACGACAGCGCCATCGCCGAGCTGGCGACGTTCTTAAAAGAGCACGGGCCAGGCCAATCGCCGGCCCAGGCGAATGAGGCGGCGTAAGCCGGTGTTTGCACAATTGTCCCGCCGGATCGCCAAAAGGGGCGGGCGATGGTTATGATTCACCGGCATGGAATACCGCACCCTTGGCCAGACGGGGCTGAAAATCTCGGCACTGAGTTTCGGCGCCTCTTCCCTCGGCGGCGTATTTCGCGAGGTCAACGAAAGCGATTGCATTCGCACCGTTCACGTTTCGCTGGAAATGGGGATCAATTTCATTGACACCTCCCCGTATTGCGGTCTGACCAAACCCGACGTCGCCACGACGCTCGTAGGCTCGGCCAATCCGGCGGCGATGGAAAAGAACGTTCGATGGGCCGGCGAGCCGATCGATCGGCAACTGCTCGAGGAAGTGCTGGCGATTCTGAAACCCGTCCACAACCTGACCTGGCCCTCGGGCCGGCCGGAGAACAACTAACCGCGTTGCTCATTATGATCATCGATTCCCATCATCATTTCTGGAAATACGATCCCGCCGAGTACGGCTGGATCGACGAATCCATGTCCGCGATCCGGCGCGATTTTCTGGCCGACGACCTGAAACAAGCCATCGAATCCGCGGGGGTGGACGGCGTGATTTCCGTGCACGCCCGGCAATCCTTGGAAGAGACGCATGGGCTCTTGAGCATCGCCAACGAAAGCCCGTTCGTGCGCGGCGTCGTGGGATGGGTGCCGCTCGTCTCCGACCGCGTAAAGCACGACCTGGAGGCCGTCGCCGCGGATCCGAAACTGCGCGGCGTCCGGCACGTCCTGCACGATGAAACCGACGAGCAATACATGGCGCGCGAGGATTTCAATCGCGGCGTTTCACTGCTGAAGGATTTCGGCCTGGCGTTTGACATCCTGATTTTCGAGCGGCAATTGCCCTCGGCCATCCGATTCGTCGACCGCCATCCCGAGCAGGTTTTCGTGCTGGACCATCTCGGCAAGCCGAAAATCAAGGCGGGCGAACGCGACCCGTGGGCCAAGAACCTGGCGGAACTGGCGCGGCGAACCAACGTCTACTGCAAGATCTCGGGGATGGCCACCCAGGCGGACTGGCAGGCCTGGACCGAGCCCGCCCTGCGAGAATATTTCGACGTCGCCCTGGACGCCTTCGGACCCGAAAGATTGATGGCCGGATCCGATTGGCCCGTCTGTCTCCTGGCCTGCGGATACAAAAGATGGTGGGACATTCTGCGGCAATGGACGTCGCAGATGTCGGAGCATCAAACCGAGCGATTCTTTGCCTCCAATGCCCTCAAGGCGTACGGGCTGGACTGAACCGATGAAGGCGATCGTATCGGAGAAGCCCGGCTTGCTCCGCGGCATCCGGACCGGTGAGCCGGCCGCGCACGGCGGGCGAATCGTTTTCGTCGGCCTGTTTCAGGGCGATTTGCCGTTCAACGATCCGAATTTCCATCGTCGCGAGCTGACGCTCCAGGCCTCCCGCAATTCCCGCCCGGCCGATTTCGACCGCATCATCGACATGGCGGAGCGCGGCCAGATCGATACCAAGCCCTGGATCACTCATCGGGCCGGATTCGATCGAGCGGTCGAAGAATTCCCCCATTGGCTCATGCCGGATTCCGGCGTGCTCAAGGCGATGATCGAACTCTGATCCTCGAATTTGGATTTGGAGATGCAAATGAGAAGCAAATTTGCGTTGATGGCGGCGCTGTTCAGTTCAATCGCGGTCCCGCGAATCGGCTGGGCCTGCGCCTGCGGATGCGGGATTTTCGAGGTGGGCACGAGCTCCATGATTCCCGCCGGCAAGGGAGGAACCGTTTATTTCGAGTACGACTTTCAGGATCAGAACGTCAATTGGAGCGGAAGCTCGCGCGCCCCGGCCGCTGACAATGACGACAAGGAAATTCGCACCAGTTTCTTCACGGCGGGCATTCAGTACATGTTCGACCGGAACTGGGGGATTCAGGCGGAACTCCCGCTCGACTATCGATATTTCGAAACCACCGGCGGCGCCACGGGCAACCAGATCGTCGGAAATAGTTGGGCGGCGCTCGGCGACGTTCGAGTCGAGGGGATTTACACCGGGTTTTTCCCCGACATGTCCGCGGGCCTCACCTTCGGATTCAAATTGCCGACGGGCGACTATGCGCATAACGATGCCTACGACGACATCGATCGCGATTCCGAACTCGGCACCGGAAGCACGGACGTGCTTCTGGGCGGGTTTTATCGCAATGCAATCGGCAACAGCTATGGTTGGGACTGGTTCGCCCAGGTGCAGACGGACCTGCCTTTCACCGGGCGGGACGAATATCTTCCGGGCTGCGAAGCCGACGGCGCTCTGGGGATATATTACGACGGCCTGGTTCTTCACGGCGTGCGGATCTCCCCGCTGGCGCAGGTGCTGGGTTCATATCGGGCCCAGGATTCCGGTAACGGCGCGTCCAATCCCGTGGCCTCGGGATACACGCGGCTTCTCCTATCGCCGGGGATCGAATTCGACCTTCATCCGTGGATGTTTTACGCCGATGCGGAATTTCCCGTTTGGCAGCACTTCACCGGCGAGCAGTTGACGGCCCCGGTGCTGATTAAGTTTATCGTCAGTGTGAAATTCTAGGCTGAAGTTCTGCGATGCCGACGATGCAGGAGCGCGGCTGCGCCGAGCGCGAGCAGACCGAAACCAACGGGTTCCGGCACATCGACGGGCAGGCCGTTGGCCGCGGCGAAGGCGTCCATCGCCGCAACGTCGCCGCCCGACACGTCGGCGCCGCTGGCGCTCTGGTTGAAATTCGCCGCCATCGCGTTGAAGTCGGCCGCGTTGACCAGGCCGTCGTAGTTGAAATCGCCCTGGTCCCAGCCGGTGACGCTCTGGTTGAAGTTCGCCGCCAGGATGTTGAAGTCCGAGCCGTTGACCACGCCGTCCAGATTGGCATCGCCCAGCAAGGTGTACTTCACTTCGATCTCTCCCGAGGTCAGGCCGGTGACGACGTCGTCGGCCGAGTCGGCATACCCGATGCCGTAGAGAAGGCCGTTGGTGGGCGTTTGCGCCGCCGATGAAATGATGCCCGGGCCGTTCCAGTGGCCGTTGTTGTAGCCGGATTTGATGTACCCGGCGATGGTCGTGATCGGATCGCTGCCGGAACCGTAATCGATCAGGATATTGTTGTTGACGACATCCAGCGTGGCGTTGGGGGCGATTGCCAGGGAGGAAAAAGTCTCCAGCCCGGTATAGCGCGCCAACTGGACGATTGCTGAGCCGTTGATCGACAGCGGCGAGTTGGTTGAAAGCGCGTTCTGCGCGCCGACGATCAGCTTGCCGGCGTTCACCGTCGTTCCGCCGGTGAAACTGTTTTTCGTGGAAATCGTCAGCGTGCTGGAGCCCTGTTTGACGATGTTGGCCTTGCCGGCGATCGCGCCGCTGCCGCTGATGGTGTAGTTGTTGGTATTGCTGTTCACAGTCACCAGGTAAGGCGAAACCGTTGTGTTCAGCGAGATCGACGTTGCGTTGGCCGGGGCCGTGTCGTCGAAGGTGACGAAATCGGGATCGGCGTATGTGGAAGCGGAATTCGAGTTGTAATTCCAGTTGGCGGCCGAGGTGTTCCAGGTTGTGCGGTCGGCCTGTCCGTCCCAGGTAATTGAAGGTGCGACATAGACGGCCAGAACGGGGGCGTTGGTGATCGTCCAGTTGGAATTGATTCCCGGATCGCTATAGGTGGCGTCACTGGTGATGTGGCCGTTGGTGACCACGCCCGGACTATTTGGAGTCAAATAATCCGCCGAAGTGCTGAGCACCGGTGCGAGCCCCACCAATCCACTGCTAACGGTTTGGAATGCGATCTGCGTGAAATATGGCGCGGCGTTGGCGGGGGTGGCGGCGGTGCCCGCCCAGTATCCCAGCCGGGCCACGCCAGCGGCGGTATCGACGTTCATCTCCGATGCGAAAGTCGCATCGTAAATACCCGGCAGGTCAGGGTATCCAACGCTGCCGTTGCCGGCTTGCACGCCGCCCGGGCTTTCAAATGCCGACGGCGAGGGATCTGACAACAGGTCCGTGGCGTTATAGAGGGGTTGGCCGTTGTACGTACCGGCTTCGGAGCCCTCGACCGGAGCGAGCAACGTACCCATCGAATCGGTGCTGGCAACGAACATGCCCGCGCTGGCAAGACCCAGATTGGACGGCTGGGCGGGGTTTCCACGCGCCTGGTTGGCCAGGTCCCAGGCGTCGCCGGCGGTGCTGTTGGGATTTCCCGTGACCACCATTGAAATCCCAAACTCAAAATAATCACCCAGCGGCACGAAGACGGTTGGAGAAGTATTGGAGATGGAAATGCTCTGCGCACCGACGGAGAAGCCTGAATCCAGCGCGGTCTCGCCTGCGATGTAGTACGTGGAAATAGCCGGCGCCGCCAGGGCCGCGGAACCGTACAGTCCCGCCATCTCTGCCGCGATTAGGGTCAGCATTGCCTTGCGGGGCCGTTGCATTCTCAATCTCCGCCGATACGTCATTATACCTGCTAGCCGCGATGGGGAGCGGATTGCGGGATTTTTGCCCGGAAAATGGGTAAATGAGGGGGATTCTGCCAGCGCTATGGCGAGGCAAGGGGTCGTTGGATAAAATCACCGCCGGCAAATTGGCCGAAAGAGACTAAGGTAGCAAGATTTCACGTCTACTGCGCCTCGATCGCCCGCCACTTTCCGGACCCGAACGGCGGTCCCTTTCAATCTCGCCCTGAAAGAAAAACGTCGGGCGATGGCGTTTATTTGGAGATGTCCATGGGCAACAAGTTGTACGTCGGGAACTTGAGCTATAGCGTCACCGCGTCGCAACTGGAAACGTTGTTCGCCGCGCACGGCACGGTGGTATCCGCTCAGGTTATCAGTGACCGGGACACCGGTCGCAGCAAGGGCTTTGGTTTCGTGGAAATGAGCAGCGACCCGGAGGCTCAGGCGGCCATCGCGGCGCTGCACGGCAAGGATATGGAAGGCCGGGCTTTGACCGTCAACGAGGCCAAGCCTCGCGTGGATCGCCCGCCCGGCGGCGGTGGCGGCGGTGGCCGACGGGGCGGTGGAGGCGGAGGTGGTGGCGGCGGCGGCGGTCGCGGCCGGCCCTGATCTCTGAATCTTCCAAAACAAAAGCGGGGCCGTATCACCGGCCCCGCCTTTCTTCTTGATTGACGCAACGCTTCAATCGGTGCGCCCCAAAGTGTTCCTGTTTATTCCGCCGCGGCCTCCGCCGCCTTCCATCGCTTTGCTGCCAGCGCCGCCAGCGCCTGCACCGCCCCGTCGAGCTTTTCATCCGTCTCCGCCGTCGATAAGCTCACCCGCATCGCTTTGCGATTCCATCCCAGCATGTGCTTGTAGTGCAGCGGCGCATCCGCCGCCTCCGCCGCGCCCAGCGATTCGATCTTCAATCGCGTTCCCGTCCCGGCTACCGAGAACGTCTCGGCCGTCGCCGTCTTGGTCAGTATTTTCGCCTTCACGGCCTGGCTCAGGACGTCCGGCAGATAAATCCGCAGCATCCCGTCGCACGGATCCTCCAGCGCGAATACCTGCATTCGGTATTTGCCGTCGGCCACGAAGAACCGCCAGGTGTTGTTGCCCGCCGACTGGATGGACAGCGGCGCCAACTCGCCGAGGATCGCCGCCACTCTCCGCCAAAGCTGGCCGTGAGTCCCGCTGGACTCGGCATCGCACACGGCCAGATGCTTCTCGATCTTGGTTCGTTCCTTGATTCCGGCCCGATCCAGCACCGGCTCGATTTTTCGTTCCAGCATTGTCATGGTTTATTCCGCGTCAACGTTTTTATCGCCGCCCGGCGAACGTAACGCCGGCCCGGCATTTTGTCATTATACACCGAACAGGGGTGGTTCCGATAGGGTAATCCGCGCGTTTGGCCTGCCTTGTGTGCGACGCTCATATGCGGTCCGGACCGATTCGATTTGATATCCATTGAAGAAAGATCTCACGCAGAGGCGCAAAGGCGCAGAGAAGCAAGAGATGCAAAAGCCTTTGATTTCTTGATTCCTTTGCGCCTTTGCCACGGAGGCGAAGCCTTCCGTGCCTCTGCGTGAGCTGTTTCTTTGAACCGGTTGCAGGCCACACGGGTGAGTTGGACCCCACCGGTCCGGAGAGAAGCGCGACTTGAAGGATGG